>DATKXK010000014.1:300000-530806 GCA_035529075.1 Acidobacteriota bacterium
GGCCTTCTTTGATACTATAATGGCCGATCTGCCGTACGATCTGGTGGTGCTCGAGGAGATCAGCGATGCTCTCAACCGGTCCCAGGCCGGTCAGTATTCTTCGCTTATCTGGATTGATGATGACCCGGGTCGCAAGACAATCGACCTGAGCAGTGACGCCCTGACCTGGTATGCAGGGTACAGCGGTAACATGCTCATCTCCGGCTACTGGACGATCCAGAGCTGGTCGGCTTCGCCGGTTCCCGTGGACCATACGCTGTATCAGGATTTCATGATCTCCGGATACACGTACTGGGGGTCGCCGGACTACGTCGGTGCCTTCGGTCAGAACGGATGGCCGTCGATCCAGATGGATCCCAGCCGTGGGCTGATGGAGTGGCCGAACATTCCGGCTCTGCAGGTCAGGCCCGGAGCTACCGTCATCTACACGTACGACTCGTTTATGGACCTTGATTTTGAAGGGGAACCGGTGGGCGTAGCCTATGACGGGCCGACGGGGAAGCGGATTGCCCTGTCGTTTCCGATGTACTACCTGACACCGGCCTCGTCGCAGGCGCTGATGAGCAAGGTGATCGAGTACTTTGGCGAGGCGTTCGTGCCGGCCGACAACGGCGATCTGAACGGCGACCAGGTGGTGGATATCGGCGATCTTACTTTGATGATCGACTACCTGTTCATCTCGATGCAGCCTCTATCCGACCCGAATACTGCCGATATTAACTCTGACTGTGTTATCGACATTGGCGACCTGACGACTCTGATCGCATACCTGTTTATCAGCGAGATCGAGCTTCTTCCCGGTTGTGTAGAGTAGTTGCGATCTCGGCGTTTTACTGAGCGGCAACCTGCCGCCCGATGGCTCGGCCCCGGCCGGGCCATCGGTCTTTTCCCCTGCCCCCAATTGCAAGCAGCCAACCAGACAGGGTAACGCCGCCATGTTTCTGCTTGACAGGCCGGCCCATCTTGTTAAATTATAAGAGGTTGCGTTACTTCGAATATGGTCGGCAAACCGTTAAGCTTTACCGGCTGCCGACCGTAACTGTCAATACGGAAATCTTTTGAGCCCCGGAGGTTGCTATGACCGCTGGCAGCAAGCCACTGATCGCCTGTCTTGTCATACTTCTCTTGACCTCGTTCTCCGCAGCCGAGGACATCGGTCTTGTTTCAATCAACAGCCAGACCGACATGGAACAGGCCACCGAGATCATCGGACAGGCTTACGGCAAGACAAACAAGAAGTTTGTCGTCGTGCTTACCGAGGTTATGCAGCAACGGCTGGCTGATGTCGGCATTGAAGTGCAGATCGTGCTGCCGGACGCGGATATCGAAAATAGTTACGTGGTCTTTCAGGCGTGCGCCCGCGGCCCGGCCATGGGGCTTGACCTGGATCAGTTGGGACGCACTGTCGAACTCGGCCTGGGCCTGCACCTGGCTCAGATGAGCCGGGTGGCGGCGTCGATGCTGTCCCAGGAGACGGGATACACGGCCATTCGGCTTACGGACCGGCCCATCGATTTCCACTATACGCCCCCGGTAGTTGCGGCGCCGGTTGCGCCGGAAGCGAGTTTCCCAACGGACACGCTCGTCAACCACGTAAGTCTGGACTCTGTTTTCGCCTTTGACACCAGGCTCGAGGACTTCTATACGCGCTACGTCTATACTGATTCCATAGACCGCGCCCGGGACTGGATGGTTTCCAAATTCCTTAGTTGGGGCTATACGGATGTCACGGCGCCTTACTTCTGGTACTATGGCCCGTTGTGGAATGTCGTGGCTGTCAAGCCGGGTTACGCCGAACCTGAGAAGGTAATTGTGGTGGCGGCGCACTATGATGCGGTAACCTATGATCAGCCTCAGCCCACTGAAATTTACGCACCCGGGGCCGACGATAACGCGTCCGGAACCGCACTCGTTCTCGAACTGGCACGCGTCCTGGCCGATGTCCCGGTGCGGAAGACTATCATGTTCGTCCCGGTCACGGCCGAGGAGATCGGTCTGGTCGGGTCCCGGCACATTGCCCAGGAACTGAAACAGGACGGAGTTGATGTCGAGGTCATGTACAACGCCGACATGATCGGCTTCACCGGCGGACAGCCCTGGTATATCGACGTGGAGGGCGGAGACATCGAGATCTATCGCGACATCACCGGGGCGGCGGGCGATCGGCTGACCTCGCTAATGCCCATTTTACTCCCCGTGATGTCAAGCAACTCGGATCACTCATCGTTCTATAACCAGGGATTCAGCGTCGTCCACGCCATTGAGACGAATTTCAACACGGCCGGCTGGCACACCATCCTGGATATTTCGTCCCGGCTGAATTTCCCGTACATGACTGACGTCGTCAAGATGATGCTGGCCTCGGTGCTTATCGTCGCCGAGTCGCCGGGACCACCGACAGTAGACAACATAGTTGATATTGGGGATGGTCAGTCGCTTGATATCCACTGGTCCCCCTGCTCCCCTGACGCATCGTATCGGATCTATCGAGGCGTGAGTCCCGGCGTGTATACCGATTCTGTCCTCGTCACTCCCGGTGCCTGTCATTATGAATGGACAGACCTCACCGAGGGCGTCCGCTATTACTTCCTCGCCATGGGCGAAGCTCCGAACGGGTACCGGTCGCTTTACGGTATCGAAGGTTCCGAAATGCCGCTTGTCTATCCGAGGGCGCCGCTGAACCCTTACGTCGAGTCCGACTCTGCGGCCATACTTCTTTCGTGGGATGCAAACCGGGAAGCCGATTTTTCAGACTACAATGTGTATCGCAGGATGGATGACCTGAGCAGCTTCGTGCTGCTCCGGTCTTACGTGTCCGGCACCAGCATTGTCGACACCGCCGTTTTCGGACAGATTGAATACCATTATCGGGTGACGGCCGTCGACCTCGACGGCCATGAATCCGCGCCGTCGGTTGCCGTGAGCGCGTACGCCGCTACCTTCGACGGGGGGCCGATGGTGGCCGACGCGTTTTCCAAAGAGAATCAGTACATTCCTTTACAGGCCGAGCAGGAAGCCTGGCTCGATACTGTCTTTGCCGGCGTTCCGCACGGTCTGGCCGTTCTGGAGGAGTCGAAGGATACGCTGACGCGATCACAGGTCGGCCCGTATTCCTCGCTGATCTGGATAGATGACGACCCCGCTCGAAAGACGATTGACGAGAGCATCGGCACGCTCAACTGGTTTTCCGGGTTCGGAACCAACCTGCTGATTTCGGGCTACTACACGATTCTCGGATGGTCCGGCTCTCCTGTTCCCTCGAGTCACATGCTGTACACCGATTTCATGATCTCCGGTTATAACTACTGGGGCTCTCCTGATTTCGTCGGTGCCCATGGTCAGGACGGCTGGCCGTCAGTCGAGATTGACCCCGCTCGCGGCATTGATGAATGGCCGAATATCCCGGCCCTGCAGGTCAGGCCCGGAGCCACGGTTATCTATACTTACGACTCGTATATCGACTACCCGGATTTTGAAGGGGAGCCGGTGGGCGTGGCCTATGACGGACCGACGGGCAAACGCATCGCCCTGTCGTTTCCGATCTACTACCTGACGCCGGCCTCCGCCCAGGCGCTTATCGCCAAGGCGCTCGACTACTTCGGAGAATCGTTTGTGCCGGCCGAGAACGGCGATTTGAATGCTGACGGCGTCGTCGACATTGCCGATCTGACTATAATGATCGACTATCTCTTCATATCCAAGCTGCCGTTGTCTGATCTCAACGCGGCAGATGTTAACGCTGACTGCATCGTCGATATTGGCGACGTTACCTTGCTCATTGCCTACCTGTTCATGTCCGGCCCCGACCTGCTGCCCGGCTGCGTTGAGTAGACGGCGGCCGCGCGCCCCCGAGGCCGAAGATCCGCGTGGCGGTCTGTCAGTTGTCAGACCGCCACGCTTGTTTACCCGAGGTAAGATCGAGAATCCGCGCCGCCGGGGTCGGGGCTGACCGGCACCCGGGTTCAGAGCGGGGCGAAGGTAGTTTCACAAATTGTGAAGTCGCAGGTTTGTCGGGGTGATTCGGCCTGCCCCCCGGCCGGGCATCCCGGCCGTATCCCGGGCCCCTTTGCCGTTTATCCTGCTGACTGACAGTTAATTGGCAATCCGGCCCGAGAGAGGGCACAGGGATTGCTCTGGACGCGGACATGAGCGCCGGTCTGATTCCAGATATCACCCTGCTGAGTTGCCACCGGGTCTATCCGTATGAGTGGCCGTCCAGAGAAGCCGGCCGCTTCCCGGTCCAGCGGACGCCCTACGACGTGATCAGACACCCGTTCCCCGTGATGCACCTTGAGCAGGACAGATACCTCCTGCTTGACGGCTCTGAAATGTTTCGGCAGATGGTGGATATGGGAATCCAGCACCTGCCGGTTCAGATCTGTGATTGTGAGCACCTGCGTGTCCTGGACGAACCGCTGGGACTTGTCGGCTTTGGCCTGGAGGATCTGACCGAGATAGTCGCCGGTTTTCCGGACCAGATGGCCGTCTGCGACGACGGGTCGAGCCCGCCGGTGGGTACTCTGGAACTGCAGTTTTCATTCGAGAAAGCCGGCTCCAAACGGGTGTTCCTGCGCCAGACAAACTGCACCGGCTGTCCTGAAGCCTTGCAGCACGTGTTCCACGCCATCGAAAGGAAAGGCCGGTACATGCCGGTGCGCTGTGAGACTCTCTGGACGGGCGTCGTCTACAAGGCAGCGCCGCTGACGGGCACCGTAACGTTGCCCTCTTTCAGCCTCGATGACGTCGCAACAGCCGTCGCCTCCGGCCGGCTGTACCCGCCGCACGTGCTCAGAGTCCAGCCGGCTTCCCGCGTACTCAGCATTGACTTTCCCTTGTCCGTGCTTCGATCGAACACGTCAATCGAAGAAAAGGGATTGTTCCTTCGCGATCTCATTGCCTATCGAGAGAGTTCCCACAGAATTACGTACTTCACAGGGCACGTCTACCTGTTGAACCGTTGAAAAACCGCTTGAATCGCAGCGGACGCCCCGGTAGATTTGTTCGTGCTTGTAACTGACAATAACGTCTGCCTGCGATGTGGGGGGTGTGTTCCCATCTGCCCTCACGAAGCCCTCGTACTAACAAGATCCGAAATTGTCTGTATGGCCGGACTCTGCGACCTATGCGGTGACTGCGTGCTGTTCTGCCCGGTTACCGCTCTGGGGCTGGCCTGTGCGTAGTTCGTGCGATCTCCTGGTTGTCGGCGCCGGATTGGCCGGTCTGATGGCCGGACTGACGGCCGTCCGCGAAGGTATCAGCGTTACGATAGTCGAAAAGGGCGACCGCGTGGGGTATCCGCTCAACTGCGGCGAGGGAGTGGCGAGGGTCTCGGTTGACGGTATCCTCGACATCGAACCAGGCTGGATCAGAACCCGTATTCATCACGGGCTGCTCGTTTCTCCATCCGGGCACACCTATAAGTTGGACCTGCCCAATGCCGGTTACATCCTGAACCGTCCGGCCATGCAGCAGGGTCTCGCCGATGCTTTCCAGGCTGCCGGGGGGACACTTATGACCGGCCATCGGGCCACCGGGCTTCAGTCCGGGCAGGAAGGGTTTCAGGGTGTCGTCGTGGAATCTTCGGACAACCCGGAGCTACCCATCAGCGCCGCCGTCGTCGTAGCGGCTGACGGTGTCGAAAGCACGATAGCCCGCATAGCCGGAATCGATAACCGCCTGGACCCCCGGACCACCGAATCCTTCCTTCAATACTACGTCAGGAAAGTTTCGGTAGTACCGGACCAGATTGAGGTCCACGTTGGTTCAAACGTGGCCGTGCGCTCGTATCTGTGGATTTTCCCGAGGGGAGCGGATGAAGTCGGCGTCGGTCTTGGCGTCGCTGCGGACTCTGAATGCAGCCCCAAAGACCTTCTGAACCGCTTTGTGGCCGGCCGGTTTCCTGAGGGGGAAGTGGTGGGCACCAGCGGCGGCGCCTCGCCGCGCTATCAGGGCCCGGACAGGCTGGCCGAGAAGAACTTGCTGGTCGTCGGGGATGCTGCCCGTGTCCTGGATTCGGCCACGGGGGCCGGTATCGCCAACGCTCTGTTGTCGGGCCAGATGGCCGGAAGAGCCGCCGCGGCGTGGTGTCGACGGACGGACCGGTCGCTCGACCGGCTTCACGCCGTCTATCCCGGAGAGTTCACCAGGCAGAAGCACGACCAGCTTCAGCGCTACCGGCGAATCAAGGAGTTTCTGGACCGGCTTTCCGACGACGATCTCGACGAGATCGTCCTGGCGGTCGACCGGTACTTCGAGACAAAAACGGTTGACTCCGCTAGTCCGGTTGCTGTCCTTTTGCAGATAATCAGCGAAAAGCCCCGCCTGCTCGGGCTGGCGAGGCACCTGTTTTGATAAACGGCGGATTAGGGTGTTGGCGGATTTAACCGAGCTTGTTGACGAAGCTGGCGAGGCGCGACTTATGCCGGTTGGCGTGTCCCCTGTGAATCAGCTTCAGGCTGGCGGCCTGGTCCAGCATGCTGATCGCCTCGCGGAGCTTTTTGGCGGCCTCCTCCTTGCTCGTTTCGGTACGGACCGCTTTGACAACGTTGCGCATACGGGAGCGGAAGGCGCGGTTGCGCTGCCTCTGCTCCTCGGAGGTTCTTACTCGCTTCTTGCACGACTTGTGGACCGGCATCTACACCCTTTCAATTGGCTATGAACAAATCAGCTTACAAATATAATCGACAGATCCGTTTTGTCAACAACCGCGATCAAGAAAAGTTCACTGGCTAAATCGGCCTCTCTCGTTTCCGCCGGGACCGCCGTCTCTCGGGTGCTTGGTCTTGTCCGGGAGCAGGTCATGGCCTACTTCTTCGGTGCCTCCCTGGCCACCGATGCTTTCATCACGGCCTTCCGTATTCCCAACCTGCTCCGGGACATGTTTGCGGAGGGCGCGCTCTCGTCGGCTTTCATTCCGGTTTTCAAAGAGAAGTTGGTGAAGGGCTCGGACCGGGAGGCGTTTACCCTGGCCAGCATCGTCGCCACCGCCGTTCTTCTGGTGGTCGGCGGTATCGTGCTGCTCGGCATCATAGCCACCCCGTTGATTATTTATATCTCCGCCAACGGTTTTACCGCCGATCCGGTCAAGTTCGACCTGACCGTCAATCTCACCCGCTTGATGTTTGTGTATCTGCTGCTGGTGTCGCTGTCGGCCCTTGTCATGGGCATGCTCAACTCCTTCGGACGCTTCGGCGTGCCCGCCGTCGCCCCGGCGGTGTTCAATCTCGGCATGATCGTCTCCGTCCTAGTGCTGCACCGCTTCTTTGATGTTCCCATCTACTCTCTGGCGATCGGTGCCTTGCTCGGCGGCGTCGGCCAGCTTGCGATACAGCTGCCGCCGCTGATCAGAATCGGCTTCCGCTTTCGCTGGGTAGTGGCTTTTCTCGATGAGGGACTCAAGAAGGTGGTGCGGCTTTTCGCGCCCATGGTGGTCGGTATGTCCGCCGGCCGGGTTAATATAGTCGTCAACACGCTTCTGGCCTCGTTTCTCATGGAAGGCTCCATCTCGTACCTGAACTACTCCTATCGCCTGATGCACTTCCCACTCGGCGTGTTTGCGGTGGCCCTGGGAACGGTGACACTGCCGAGGGCATCCGAGATCGCCGCCCGGTCCGACATGAAGGAACTGGCCCGCTTGTACCGGGAAGCGCTCAGCCTGAACCTGCTGTTTATTCTGCCGTCGGCGGCCTTTCTGGCGCTGTTCGGACGCGACATCGTTGCCCTCATTTACCAGTGGGGCCAGTTCTCGTCCACCGACGCGGCCAACACGGCCCTGGCTCTGCTGCACTACTCGTACGGTTTGATCGGCTTCGCTGCAGTCCGCGTCACCGCCCCGGTGTACTACGCCCTTGGCGATGCCCGGCTGCCGACACGGATTTCCGTCCTCTCGGTGCTCGTGAACATGGCCCTTTACTATCCGATGATCAAGCTGCTCGGTTTCGCGGGCTTGGCGGCTGCGACCTCCCTGGCCGCGTTGCTGAATTTCGGCCTGCTGCTGTATTACCTGCCGAAAAAGGGCGTGCCGGTCTCGATTCGCGATAGCCTTCTTGGTTTCGTCAAGCTGGCGGTGGCGGCCCATCTCGCGCTTTTTGCGGTCAGGATGTTGCCGGTTCAGTTTACCGAGAGCCTGCCGGAGGTCCCGGGGCGCATTCTGCACCTGATCACCGTTCTCCTGGTTGGGGGGTTGTGCTATCTGTTCCTGTGTTATATACTGAGAGTAAAGGAACTCTCGCTGTTGAAAAAGGGGCTGTTCGGCGGAAGTGCCGAGCGCTGACTCCCGCGTGTTTCGTAAGTACCCGAGCCTGCTTGTACTGATATTCGTTGTCGCAGGAATCGTGACGGCCGATTCCTCTCATTTGCCCTCATGGTCCTTCCTGATAGTCTCCCTGGTTGCCCTCGTCCTGGGGTCCTTCGCGTACACGACGGCGCGTACGGTCCCGGCCGTGCTTCTCCTGAGCGCCTGCATGGCCGGCTTCGCAGCCTTTCAGTTCAGTCACCAGTACGTTGACGTCGGGCCGCGCCATCTCAGTCGCGCGGTATCCGGGAGGGCCATCTATCGCATCTACGGTAGCGTCGCCGACTGGCCGGAACTGCGGCCCGGCCGGACTGAAATCAAGGTGGCCGTGGACTCCCTCGTATCGGACCGGACACAGGACGTCCAGGGGGCCATCCTTCTGAAAGTCACGGATACCACGACGTCGCTGCAACGAGGCGATCGCGTGGAGTTCAGGGGGCGAATTTACGGGCTGCCACCGGCCGGGGACGGTTCGGGCTTTGACTACCGGCGGTACCTTACGCTCAAGGGAGTCTCCGGTATCGTCTACCTGCCGACGCTGCTGGACGTGCGCGTTGACCGGCGTGCCCGTTACGGGTTCCTCTCGGTCGTGGATAACCTTCGCAGCTGGGTCGTCGCCACGCTCAACAAGAACCTCTCACCGGTGGCCGCGGCGCTGGCGACGGGCTTTCTCATCGGCGAGACAAGAAACATCCCGCCCGAGGTCTACCGGATGTTTCGTGACAGCGGCACGCTGCATCTGCTGGCCGTTTCCGGGTCAAACGTCACGCTCGTGCTGATGTTCTTTATCGTTCTCATGCGGCCGTTCTCGCTGCCGCCTTTTCGCAGGGCCGTCATTCTGCTGGTTGTCATCGTTGTTTTCACCGCTCTCTCGTATGGTGAGCCGTCGGTCGTTCGGGCCTCCGTCATGGCCGTTCTGGTGATTCTGGCCCGCTTTGCCCAGCGCCGCCACAACCTGAACAATATCATTGCCCTGACCGCCCTTATCATTCTCATCGTTCAGCCGTCCCAGCTCTTCGATGTGGGCTTCCAGCTTTCATTCGTGACGGCCTGGGGGCTGATTTTCATCGTCCCGCGTCTGTCGGCACGGTTTGAAACCTTCCACGGCCGCTGGTGGTACCGCTGGCTGGTCTTTCCGCTGATGATCTCCGTCGTGGCCCAGGTTTGCTCCACGCCCCTTATCGCGTACTATTTCGGGCGGATTCCGGTCATCTCGGTGCTGGCTAATCTTGTTATCGTCCCTCTGGTTTCACTGGCCGTTATCGGCGTTCTCTCCGTGCTGGCGGCTCAGATTCTATGGCCCATGCTGGGGCTCTTTGTCGGTTCCGTAATCGACAAGCTGCTGCTGCTGGTGGTGGCGGCGCTCAGACAATTCGGCGGTGATCAGATTCCCGTCCTTGAGGTCAGCACGATTCTGCCTGACAGCCTCTCGGTTCCGACGGCTGTGTTTGCCTACACGCTGGTTGTTCTGTTCACCCTGGCCGTCCGCCATCGCCTGGCCCGCCGCCTGGCGATGCTGGCAGCGTTGATCGGTATCAATCTGGCGCTGGTTTTTGCCGTCGTCCGGGCCACGGCCGGTACGGAACGGTGGGTATCGCTCCACGCGGTCCCGGGTGGAATTGCAGCCTTTGTCGGTGGAAGCGAATCGGACGGAACTGACTTGATCCTGCACGGCCTGAGCGGCGTGACGTACGCGCTGGATGAGAAAGTATTTCAGCCGTTGCTTGCGGATTTGAAGCTTGAAAGTCTGGACAGAATCTTCCTGCTGTCGACGGATTACGACGCCGTCGATGACGTCATTCGCCTGGCCGGCAAGTTCGACGCCGGACCCGTCTATGTCCACCGGCGAGCGGCCGCCATGTTTGCTGACGTTCTGGCGCGGAAGGGCGGAGCCGGAACACCGCTGGACGTGCGCTACTTCGGCAGTAGCGGCGATGGGCCGCCGGAGCCCGGCTACCTTGCCGATGACCGGGGGTTCTGGCTGCACGCCCGGGGCGCCCATATGCTGTTTGCCGACGGCCTGAACGACACCCATTCGACCCCCCTGCCGGATACGCTCAGAGCGATCCTGGTTCTGGGTCGCTCGTGGTCGCCGACCGTCGGCGAGTGGGTGACTCTGCGGGAGCTTGGCTATAGCCTCATCGTCTGTTCAAGGGTTGCACAGTACCCGGATGATACGGATGATCCGTCTGACTTCAACCCGGACCGGGTGCTGCCTGAATTCATCTACGTGCTTAAAGAGCGCGGCAGTCTGCGGATACCGCTCGGCCACGGCAGCGAGCGGATCCGCTGACGCCAGCCGAACGCGCCGATTAAGAAATGCTGCCTTTCTCCCGATAATACCAAAGAAATATCAGAGCCGGTGAAACACCGCGAAACAGAATTGATCCGAAGGACTTAAGGGATGGGTTTATCCGGTAATCTTAAGACCGTCGCTTTTCCCGATGTGCTGCAGCTCCTGGCTACCGGCAAGAAAACCGGTGTCCTTGAATGCCGGACATCCACGCGTCAGAAGGAAGTGGCCTTCAAGGACGGCAACATCATCCACGCTTCCTCGGTCAACAGCACCGAGGACCTGCTCGGCCAGATGCTGCTAAAGCGGGGGAAGATCTCCAAGGGGGATCTGGAACGGGCCATCGTTCTGCATAAACAGACCGGTCGCCAACTGGGCACCACTCTCATGGACATGAACCTCTTCGACAAGGAAGAAATCGCCGAGTGTCTCAAGATGCAGATCGAAGAGATCGTGTACAATCTGTTCTCCTGGCAGGAGGGCGATTTCACTTTCCACGAGAATACCGCGCCCAAGAATACGCCGTTTCTCATTGAGCTTAACACCATGAACGTCATCATGGAGGGAACACGCCGGATCGACGAGTGGATGGAGATCCAGAAAGTGCTCCCGCCTGACGACGTGCTGCTCAGGATCGCCAAATCGCCCAAGGTGGCCCGGGAGGAACTAACCATATCGCTTGACGAGTTCAAACTCCTCTCACTGATCAATGCCGAACGCACCATGCCGGAATTGATAGATCTGTCGCCCATGGGTGAGTTCGTGACCTCTCGAGCGGCTTACCGGTTGATTCTGAACAACCTCGTCGAAGTAGCCGGCAAGCGCGAACAGGAAGGTGCCGAGAAGGAAGACGAGGAGGAAGTAATCCTCTCCATCGCCTTCAGCCTTTACTCATCGTGTTTCCATAAAATCCGTTCGCAGATCGAGCGAACGCTCGGGGATCACAATACCCGGTTCCCTGAGTTTGCCTCTCAGTACCGCAACGGCTTGTTGAACTACTTCCCGGGGGTTGATCCCAACTCGGACCTGCTGCCGCCGTTTGACAAGTTCCTCGCGGCGTTCCGGGCGATACCTGTGGCCACGCGCTACTATCAGCTTATGTCCGGTCTGGAGAGGATGCTCTCCGAACAGTTGACCTACGTTTTCCAGTTGCTGGGTGAGGGGATATACCGGGATACGGTGACAAAGGTTAAGAAAGAGATTTCCGGACCGCTGGCGGTTCGACGGGAACTGGTCAAGCGGTACGGCCTTGAGAGCAGTTTCTACGGAACGATCAGCAGATCGGACAAACTGGTCAAGATGTTGCGAGGATAGATCATGAAGAGTAGAATCATTGTCGCTCTGGCACTAACCCTGGTGAGTTTCGGCAGCGCCGAGGCAGCGAACGTCGCGGTGATCGCCTCGCCTCCCGGCCTTCTCAGCGTGGTAGTGCTTGTGTTTGCCTGCGCCTGCGTCGTCGTGGGTCTGCAGGTTCGGTCCATCGTTCGGGGGGGGATGCTTGCCCGCTCCTGGCAGTTGCTTGTCACCGGGTTTGCCCTGCTGGCCCTGGTTCAGCTGGTCAGACTGCTACACGACATGGAAGTACTGGCCCTGCCCGTATGGGTCGTGCCGGGGCTGCTCCTGCTGATGACCGGAGTCTTTTTTTACGGCCTGTTTGCCGCCAGACAGACGCTCGGATAACATGCCTTTAAGGGTTGACATAACCCTATGTAACGGCGTATAATTAACGTGCGACTGAATTGCACTTTTCATAGCAGATTGTGACTAAGGCACTTACAAAGCATACGTAAATGACCGTCGCGCCCGAAATAGACGATCGTATCGCTAAATGTGAGAAGATCCTCGACCAGGATCCGAACTCTCAGATTTTCGCGGCTCTCGCAGAGGCTTACCGTAAGAAGGGTAACCTGGAGCGTGCCTTCCGCATCTGCCAGAGCGGCCTGAAGATCCATCCGTCCTACAGTTCGGCCCATATCGTCATGGCCAAGGTCAATCTCGATCGCGGCCTGCTGGACTGGGCGGAAGCCGAGTTGAAGAAGGCCATTGAACTGGACGGCAAGAGCCGGGCGATCGAGCTGCTTCTGGCCGAGATATACATCTACAAGGGAGAGTTTGCCGGGGCGGTAAAGCTCCTG
This sequence comes from Acidobacteriota bacterium, assembly GCA_035529075.1. Classification (NCBI taxonomy): domain Bacteria; kingdom Pseudomonadati; phylum Acidobacteriota; species Acidobacteriota bacterium. The sequence continues at coordinate 312,722 of DATKXK010000014.1, forward strand.
AAACGCCTGCACCAGGCTGACTCGAGCAACAGCCAGATCAGGAAGCTGCTTGATATTGCGCTAAAGCTACCCGGCGAGCAGGCGGCCGCCAGGGGAGAAGAGATCGAGTCGGCGGTTGTCGCTCCTGCAGGGCCTCCGGAGCCTGCGGAAGGCCCGAAGCCGGAGGCGGCCGAGCTGGCCGTGGTCGAGATTCTCAGACAGGCAATTGCCCTGCCGGGACTGCAGGGAGCACTCTTCATTAACCGGGAAGGGTTGGTGGTTGAGTCGGAGTGGGCGCTGAATCTTGATGCCACCACCTGCGGTGCCACCTTCGCCGAGTTGCACCGCCTCCTCAACCAGGAACTCGTTCAAGCTTCTTTCGGCCAGAGCCGGGCGATTCTGATCGAAACCGGCGGCCCGGTCTTTTACCTCGTACGCGTTGGAGAAAACGTGTTTCTGTTCGCAGGTAGTAAGGACACGAACCTCGGACGGCTGAGGATGAAGATATCAGGCCTGGTCGGCGACTATGAGGCCGTATGAACAGGGGATTGTTATGGAACTGACACCACGTATGGGACGTCGTTTGATATTGTCTACGCTCGTTCTGCTGATCGTGCCGATGGTCGTATTCCCTGAACAGTTCGGCACGCAGTTGGCCAAGGCGTCCCTGATAACGGCGTTTTACGAACTTGTCTACTACGGGGTTGTGGTATTCCTGTTCAACCGCCGCGTCACGCTGCTGCGGCTCGTTGAGGCAAGTGGTGCCTGCCTTGTGTACCGGTTCGGCGTAGGGGCCGTTTTCGGAGGGCTGATTTTCGGTGCTTACAGCCTGCACCTTCAGGTTGCCGTGACCATGGGCATGTCGGGGTATCTTCCGGCGGTCGTTCTGCACGTGCTGGCCACGCCGCTGGTACTCAAGCCGGTGCTGGCGCAGTTTTACCAGGCAAGGCCCGCCCCGAGAGGGCCCGTCAGACCGTCGCCGGCCACTGATCCCGGCCAGCGCCGGCGGACCTCCTTCGCCGGCTCGCGCGAGAAGAGCTTCGGACCCGCCGTATCACGAACCGCGGCACCTGCTGCGAAGCGCCCGGGGGTTGCCGACGCGGGCGCCACCGAGGCGGGCCCGGTCCTGGCTCATAGTGAAACCAACGGCTTCGAGCGCGCCGTACGTTACATCGGTGAACACGCCGCCGTGGATCTGGCCTGTGTGGTCGATCACGAAGGCCTGCTTCTGGCAAACTTCAAGCGGGGCGACGTTGACCCCGAAGAATGGGCGCCTCTGTCGCTGCTGCTTTTCGACGGTAACGGTGCCGTTCTGGGGCGCGGCGGTCTTGAGGTACCCGAGAAAATCGACCTTACGCTTAGCCGGAAACGGATTGTCGTCGCCTGTGAACAGTCGTTCCGTCTGATGGTGATTTCGGACAGGCAGAGTGACGACTTTCTGAATATACGCATCAATCAAGCGATGGACATGATTGACAAATACGCTGCCGAGCGCTACACGCAGAACGCTGTAGACAAGCTGGAGAGCACGCATGTATCAAGTACTTAACGAACTGAATAAGACGCCCGGCGTCACCGGTTCGATGGTTGTCGGTAAGGACGGCATCGTAATTGCCGCTGACCTGAAGACCGGCTTCGAGGGCGAGACGGTCGGTGCCCTGGCTGCGTCGATCACTTCCACTATCCAGAAGTCGCTCGATCGGCTGGATACCAGCCCGTTGTCTCAGGTCACGATCGAGGCGGACAGCGCCAAGCTGTTCTTCAGCGATGCCGGGCCGGGCCTTCTGGTGGTCACAACGGAGAAGGACGTCAACATTGGGCTCATTCGACTGGAGATCAAACACGCTATCGGCAGGCTGCAAATGGCCGTTTGACCGGGTCGAATACTTGAGGATCGAGACATATGGTATCGATTAACTATTCTGCACGTGAAGTCTGCTGCAAGATTGTGTACTACGGTCCGGGTTTGTCCGGCAAGACGACCAATCTGCAGTACGTTCACGGCAAGGTTCCGCCGAACACGCGGGGCAAGCTGATATCGCTGGCAACGGAGGCAGACCGGACGCTCTATTTCGATTTCTTACCTATCAATATCGGTACTATCCACGGGTTCCAGGCGAAAATACAACTCTACACGGTACCGGGACAGGTCTACTATAACGCTACGCGCAAACTGGTGCTCCGCGGTGTGGACGGCCTGGTTTTTGTCGCCGACAGCCAGCCTGATAAGATGGACGAGAACGTTGAATCGCTGGCCAACCTGGAAGAGAACCTGGTCGAGTACGGCTACGACATAAACAAGCTGCCGCTCGTTATGCAGTACAACAAGCGGGATCTGCCGGGAGTGGCCTCGATCGAAGAATTGCAGGAGAGGTTGAACGGCAGTAACTGGCCGTACTTCGAGGCGTCAGCGACCATAGGCAACGGTGTTTTTGACACCTTGAAACTCATAATAAGACTCGTGCTTGAGAGAGCCAAGAGCTCCAGCAGCGCCAAGATCGCCTCGGCTCAGAAACAGCCACAGGTCGAATCACCCGCCGGGACCGAACGCGTACCGGCTGGTTCGACGGCGGCGGCGGGAGCCGGGGCAACCTCGGCGTCGACCGCCGCTGCGGGCGCCGCGAGTTCGGCGGCCGTGAAGGAACCCCAGGCCGGCAGAGAAACGGGCTACCGGCCGTACCCGGGAAGTGATGAACCGAGGTCACGAGAGCCGAAGGCGTCGCCGGCCGAGCAAGCGCCGGCATCGGCCCGGGAAACAGACAGCGTGAGCGAAGAGCCCACCGGCGCCGACGACGTTGCAGGAATGGCCCGAGACGACGACAGTTCCATGGATGCCCCCCAGATGGCACCATCGCTACGATTGCGGGGGACTACGCGGAAGCGCGGGTTCTTCAAACGCCTGTTCGGAATAAGATAATAGGGAGGCTGTAATGTCCGACAATAGCCTGATAATCTACGAAGAGGAAATCAACAAGATAGACGCTCTTTTGAGCAAGATGTTGAAGGGGTGCGAGGCGAAGTGCGCCCTCCTGGTCGATAAGGACGGTCACCTGATCACGCGGCAGGGCTTTACCCATTCGCTGGATACGACCGCCCTGGCCGCGCTGCTGGCCGGGTCGTTCGCCTCGACCAAGGAGATCGCCCGCCTGGTCGGAGAACCGGAGTTCTCCGTGCTGTTCCACCAGGGAAAGAAGGACCACATTCACATGTCGCTGGTCGGCGAGCGATCCATTCTGGTCGTCGTCTTCGACGAGCGGACGACCATCGGCATGGTCCGTCTTTACGCCAAGGAAACGGCGATGGAACTGACCAAGGTGTTTCAGGACATCATGGACAAGAGTGGGGCAGAGCCTGAGCTGTCGTCCGATTTCGCGGAGAAGGCACAGGACAAACTTGACGATATTTTTCAGGATTAGTCCTGCTCAGGCATGCCTGTGCCGTGAACCCCGACGGACACGTACAGCATAGCGGAACCGCATCACATGTCTACGGAACTCAGTTCAATACTGGTTCAGGCCGGTAAGATTACCCAGGAACAGGCCGACGAAGCGCTGGGGATCTCCAAGGAACAGCATAAATCGTTCGAGGCGGCGCTGGTGGCGATCAAGGCCGTCAAGTCCGAGGACGATATCGCGTCCTTTGTCGGCAAGCATCTCAAGATCGGGGCCCTGCGCCTTAGCGACGTCGAGTTGAATCCCGAGACGGTCAAGCTGATTCCGCTCGACATCGCGCGCAAGTTCCACGTCATTGCCATATCCCGCATCAACAAGACGTTGCTGGTGGCTATCAGCGATCCCAACAACATCTACGTTCTCGATGCCATCAAGTTCATCACCGGCTGCGCCGTTCAGCCGGTGATCTCTCCCGAGGCCGCGATCGACAAGGCGATAGAGACTTACTACCGGGACTCCGGGGCGCTCTCAGAGATTGTCAGGGGGCTCGAGGAGAATCCGGACCTCGAGGTGGTTGAGGCCGACCAGGGACCGAGTGATTCGGATCTGCTGTCGGCCATTGAAGACAAACCGCTTGTCAAGCTGGTCGACTCGATCGTCGGCGATGCTATTCGCCTGGGAGCCTCCGACATCCATATCGAGACGTATGAGAAGCGGATACGCGTGCGGTATCGAGTTGATGGTGAGCTTCGCGAAATGGCGCCGCTGCCGTTCAAGTACCGGGCGGCCATCGTCTCCCGCGTCAAGATCATGGCCGATCTGGACATCTCCGAGCGCCGTCTTCCACAGGACGGCCGGATCAAAGTCAAGTACACGGGCCGGACGGTTGATCTGCGTGTATCCGTCCTGCCGACCATCTTCGGGGAAAAGGTCGTCATGCGTATTCTGGACCCGCAGGCCCTGAAGGTGGATATGACCAAGCTTGGGTTTCGCGAACCTGATCTTCAGAAGTTCCACGAGAAGATTCACTCGCCCTACGGAATTATCCTGGTCACCGGTCCGACCGGTTCGGGGAAAACGACCACTCTGTACTCGGCCCTTCAGCGGCTCAACCGCGTTGACGTGAATATCATGACGGCGGAGGACCCGGTTGAGTTCAACTTCGAGGGAATCAACCAGGTTGCGATCAGGGCGGACATCGGTCTCACCTTCGCGTCGGCGCTGCGATCCTTCCTGCGGCAGGACCCGGACATCATTATGGTCGGCGAGATACGCGATTCCGAAACGGCCGACATCGCCATCAAGGCGGCGCTGACCGGTCACCTCGTCTTCTCGACGCTGCACACGAACGACGCGCCGTCATCGATCACCCGTCTGATCGACATGGGCACTCCGTATTACCTGGTCGCCTCAGCCACGCGCCTGGTTATGGCCCAGCGAATGGTGAAGACGATCTGCTCCAATTGCAAGGAAGAGATCAACCTTACGCAGGAACAAGTGGACAGCCTGAAAGCCCCGCAGGAGTTGCTGCGCGGCATACGTGCATTCCGGGGGACCGGGTGCGAGCAGTGCGGCAACAGCGGCAAGCAGGGGCGAACCGGCATTTACGAGGTCATGCCCATGACGCCGGCCATCGAGAACCTCATCCTCAGCAAGGCTCCCGACTCAGAGATCCGCAAGGTCGCCGCAGAGGAGGGGATGTTCTCGCTACGGATGGCGGCGGTTGACAAGTTGAAGCAGGGGCTGATCAGCATCGAGGAACTCTTCGGCGTCACGACGGCCTGACGTCAGTCTCTCCTGTCAGGCGTCGACCCTTTTGTCTTTCAAGCGGTTACAGCCAGCATCTTTTGACAATCCGGTCAAGATTCGTCCCCAAAAGCCGATATATGTGAATAAGCGGCTTTTCAGAAGTACCGTCATAATGGCCGTGTCAATAGAATCGGGAGAGCAATATGGCTACGTTGCGTGAACTGCTGGAGCAGATGGTCCAGTTGGGCGCTTCGGACTTACATCTGACGGCCGGGTCGCCTCCAGTCGTCCGTGTTGACGGCAAGCTGCAGCGTCTGAGCAACCATGATATGCTGACGGCCGAGCATACCAAGAAGCTCGCCTACTCCATGCTCAATGAAAAGCAGAAGCTCAAATTCGAGCAGGAATGGGAACTGGATTTCTCGTTCGGTATTGAGTCGATGAGCCGGTTTCGCGCCAACATGTTTATGCAGCGCGGCAACTGCGCCGTGGCCCTGCGGCAGATACCGTACAAAATCAAGACCTTTGAGGAGCTCGGGCTGCCCAAGGTGATTGCCGAGTTTGCCAGGCTGCCCCGCGGTTTGATCCTTGTCACCGGGCCGACCGGTTCCGGCAAGTCGACCACGCTGGCGGCGGTCATTGACAAGATCAACCGCGAGCGCCCCGTTCATATCATCACCGTCGAGGATCCCATCGAGTACCTCCACCGCCACCAGACGGCGGTCGTGAATCAACGGGAGGTATTCTCCGATACGGGCTCGTTTGCATCGGCCCTCAAACACGCCCTCCGCGAGGATCCGGACGTCGTTCTGATCGGTGAGATGCGGGACCTGGAAACAATTGAGTCTGCTCTCTCCATCTCAGAGACCGGCCACCTGGCCTTCGCCACCCTGCACACCAATTCATGCGCGGAGTCCATTAACCGGATTGTCGACGCCTTCCCGACCAACCAGCAGGATCAGGTTCGCGTGGCTCTCTCGTTCTGTCTGCAGGCGGTGGTGTCGCAGACCTTGATTCCCCAGGTCAGCGGGGGACGTGCCCTGGCCCTGGAGGTCATGGTTGTCACTCCGGCCATCCGGGCGATTATCCGCGACGACAAGATCCACCAGATCTACTCCATGATCCAGTCGGGACAGAAATACGGCATGAAAACGATGAACCAGTCGCTGGCCGAGCTTCACCAGGGCGGTAAGATTTCGCTCAACGATGCTATGAACTACTCCCACAACACGCAGGAGCTCGGCGAAATGCTGTCACGCCAGAAGTCTCCCGCACTCAGGTAGTCGGGAGCCAGGAAAGGGATATACTGATGCCTGTATACGAGTACAAGGGGAAGACGCTTGCCGGCGCCGCCGTCCAGGGAATGCTCAAGGCCAACAGCAAGGCCGACCTGGAACGGGTTCTCAGGCAGAACCGCATCCTCGTCTCGTCAATCAACAAGAAGGCGCCCGAGATAAGCATTAAGATAGGCACGGGGATAAAGCGGCTCGAAGTATCCCGTTTTACGCGCCAGTTCGCTACCATGATCGGGGCCGGCCTGCCGATGGTGCAGTGCTTGGAGATTCTTTCCAGCCAGTCAGAGAACAAGGAGCTGTCGAAGATTGTCACCCAGGTCAAGGAAGCCGTGCAGGGAGGCGCAACTCTCTCCGATGGCCTGGGCCGTCACCCCAAGATATTCGACCAGCTCTACACGAACATGGTTGAAGCCGGTGAGATCGGCGGCGCCCTGGACGCCATTCTGGTTCGCCTGGCCGTGTACCGCGAGAAAGCCGACCAGCTTATTCGGAAAGTCAAGGGTGCCATGGTGTACCCGGCCGTTGTCATAGTCGTCGCGACGGCCGTCACGGTCGGTATGCTCACCTTTATTGTCCCGGTGTTTTCCAAGATGTTCGGTGGTGTCGGTGCGGAGCTGCCCATGCCCACGCTTGTCGTGCTGAGCATTTCGAACTTCCTCAAGGCCAACTTCCTGTACCTGCTGGTCGGCTCCATCGGCTTTCTGATTCTGTTCCTCTGGTGGAAACGGACACCGAGCGGGGCGCTCGCTTTTGACAAGTTCCTCCTCAGGCTGCCGGTCATGGGCAATCTTGTCCGGAAATCGTCGGTGGCGCGTTTCTCTCGCACCTTGAGCACGCTTCTGTCGTCGGGTGTATCCATTCTTGAGGCGCTCAAGATTACGGCCAAGACCGCCGGCAACCTGGTGGTCGCCAACGCAATCAACAGATCAGTGCTGGCCATCGCCGAGGGTGACACGATCACCGGGCCTCTGAAGGAGACCGGCGTGTTTCCACCCATGGTCACCCAGATGATCGGCGTGGGTGAAAAGACCGGCGGCCTGGATGACATGCTTAACAAGATTGCCGACTTCTATGACGAGGAGGTCAACGATGCCGTGGCCGCGCTCACGTCGGTGATCGAGCCAATTATCATCGTGTTCATGGGCGCGATCATTGGCGGCATCTTGATTGCCATGTACCTGCCAATGTTCGACATCATTGGCAAGATCGGATGAGGCCGCCTCGGCCGCCGGCGGTGCACGGCGGCCGGGCCCCGGGCCGGAGAATGAACTTCGCTTGACGGGCACTCGGGAGAACGGCACTGATCAGGTGCCGTTTGCATTTATGCAACAGACCGTGCGAATACGCAGACCCAGCCGGTTCCTGCCCCTGCGGCTGGCCTCATACATCATTCTCATGGCCGTGGTGGTCCTCTGGATGGACTATCCCCGGTACCTCCACTTCCCGTTTGTCGTCTACTCCGTTCTGACGCTGATCTTCTGCGTGGCCCTGGCGCTGGAGCGCCGCTTCCGGGTCAATGCCGTCGTCCAGACGATTGTTGCGCTGCAGTTCCTGTTTGAAATCGCGATTGAGTCGGGCGTCATCTATGCTACGGGCAACGTATACTCCTCCTTTTCAGCTCTCTACATCCTGACCATCGTTTCCGCGGCCCTGGCCTACCGCCTGGTCGGTACGCTGCTGGTGGCCTCCGTGGTCTCTGTCGCCTATGCCTTCATAATCTGGTTGGGGTTGGCCGCCGGCAGCGATTCCGAGATGAGCATGCAGGCGCTCAAGACGATCTTCTCCTCGCATGATTCCGTTTTCTACTCGATCTTCCTGCACATCCTTATCTACTATCTGGTGGCCTTCATCTCCGGCTACCTGGCCGAGCGCCTGAGCACGCAAGACCGGCAGCTGGCCGATGCTTCCCGTGAACTCCAGCGCGCCAGGCTCGAAACCGACGATATCCTTCGCCACCTGAACTCCGGTTTGCTGACGGTGGACGCGCGCGGCAGCATCATCTACTTCAATCGGGCCGCCGAGAAGATTCTCGGCTACAGCGAGGAGCAGGTGCGGGGAATGCAGTGCCAGGAGGTGTTCGCCGAGCGTATGCCTGATCTGGCCGACTGCCTCATGGACGGCGTCACGATGCGCCGGGCCTATCCGCGCAAGGAAGCCGATATCCTCGACCGCCGGCAGCGGATGATACCGTTGGGGGTGTCCACCTGCATACTCACGGAAGAAGGAGACGACCTGAGGGGTGTAATTGCCATCTTCTCCGACCTTACCGAGGTTAAGGCCCTGGAGGCCAAGGTCCGGGCCGCCGACCGCCTGGCGGCGGTAGGCGAGCTGTCGGCCTCGATAGCGCATGAGATTCGCAATCCGCTGGCCGCCATTGCCGGCTCGGTTGAGGTGCTGCACAAGGAATTGTCCCTCGGCGGGGAAAACGAGCGACTCATGCATCTAATCATCAAGGAGTCCGACCACCTCAACAAGATACTCAGCGATTTTCTCGCCTACGCCGGGATCACCCGGCCGACCTACAGCAACGTCGAACTCTGCCACGTCGTCAACGAAGTCACCGAGCTGCTGCGCCATCATCACTCTTACCGGAGCAATATCAACATCACTGTGGAAAGTGACGAATCCGTCATCTACGTCATCGGTGACGAGGGCCTGATCAAACAACTGCTGATGAACCTTGCCCTGAACGCCTGCGAGTCATTTGACGGCCAGCCGGGCAAAATCGTCTTTCGCCTTACTGTGCCGCCGCAGGGCGAAATCGTCGAACTGGTGGTTCAGGACGACGGTCCGGGAATTGACAGCGCCATCAGGGAACGCGTCTTTGAGCCGTTTTTCTCCAGCAAGAAGCAAGGCACCGGTCTCGGCCTTTCCATCGTGCACCGTATTGCAGCCGCCCTGCGACTGAACGTCCAGGTAAACTCCCAGATCGGCCGCGGCACCTCGTTCCACGTGCAATTCCGGAACTACCTTCCCGACGGGCCGCCCGCGAAAAGGTCTCCGGCAGAGCGGAAGGTGCCTGCCGACGCCCCGACCGCCTGACCGCTTTTAGTCTTGATTTTCAGACAATCTTCCGTACCTTATGCCATTTGAAAAACTGCACGGAGATTTGCATGGGAATTCTTAGGTTTGTAGTGGCTGCGGCCTGTCTTTTCGCGTTTCTGCTGTCGATGTCGGGTTGCGCACCGACACTGTCCCTAAGTGAAGAATCCGTTGCCCGCCTTCAGGATAAGCCCCTGGCCCTGGCCGCCGGCGAGCCGGTGCTGACGGCGAGCGACTTCTACTCACGTCTTTCGCAATCCACTCTTCTTATGAGCGGCGGTACGGTCGAAAAGGAGCGGACCAACTACCTGCTGGACAGCATTCTAGTCGATACGCTGGCCGGCCTGGAGGCCAACGAAATCGATCTCGGCAGCTACCCGCTGCCGCTCTCCACGTTCCGCCGCCAGTATTACGACTTTCTCCTCTATGCGTACTGGAACGAAACAGTTTACAAGAAAACGACCGGTGACTCGCTGGAGGCGATAGCATACTACTACGATCATGCCGAACTGTTCTCCGTTGAAGAGCAGGTTAACCTGTACCACATCCTGATCAGCCCGCGGGCCCTCACGCTCGGTGCGGACTCCGCCTACTACAAGCCCCTGCCCCAGGAGGAACTGTGGCAGATCGTCCAGGAGCAGGCGGACAAGCTCTGGCGGCTGCTCAACTGGGGAGCGCCGTTTGAGAATGTCGCTTTCGACTTCTCCCACGACGGTTCCTCGCGGCAGGCCGGGGGTTACATGGGCTGGACGCCGCGCGAGCAGTATATCGATCCCTTTGATTCGGTCGCCTTCTCGCTGAAGATCGGCGAACATTCATACCCTTACCGGGACAAGGACGGCTATCACATAATCTACATCGATGGCTACCTGCCGGACGGGCTGGTGCCTATCGACTCGCCCCAGGTCTACGCGTCGGCCATGGAGACGCTCCTGACGGACAAGTCCAACCAGGTTCTCCTGGCTCGCCTTGACAGCCTGCGCGCCGAGATCAACGTGCTCCCGAACGAGTCGATTATGGATGCGAACATTCACCTTGTGGACGACTTCGAATGGGCCGGAGTTGTCAACGGCCGCGATACTATATACTGTCGCTACCTGAAACAGTTCGAGGAGGCCGCCCGGCGCGAGTACAACGTCGACAACAGCACGCGGGAGATCAAGCTGGAGATGCTCAAGAAGGCGGCGGAGCGGTACATCCAGGTGCAGGCGGCACGGGCCAACGGCATCGATACGCTTCCCTACGTGGCCGCCGAAGAACGGCGGCTGCGCCATTTCAGGAAAAAGACCATCGTGATGACGTGGGGCTTTGACTACTCCTGGCGTCCGGCAGACAGCGTTTTGGAGGCCTACTATTACGACCACATCGACGAGTACTCCATCGCCAAGCCCTACAAGTTGCAGTCCGTCGTGACACGAGATTCCGTCCTGGCCGCGTTCCTCAGGGACCAGGTGGAAAGCGGTGTCGACGCCGGTGATCTGGTGCGTGAGTACCGTGGTCGGGGTGGAATACGCGTGCGCCTGGTCGACCACGGTTACGTTGGTGAAAGCGATCTCTCACCGGAAGTTCTCCAGGCGGCCAGATCGACTCCGGTCGGCTCCGTTTCCCCGGTCATGGGCTCCGAATCAGGTGACTACCGGTTTATCCGGGTGCAGGACCGGAAGCGGTCGCGCACGATTGAATTCGCCCGGGGCGATATCCTCGTGAAACTGCAAAAGGATCACGCCCGGATGGTATGGGAGAATTTCCGTGACCGGCTGTACCGGAAATATAACGTGACGTTTCCCGTCCGGGTCTCTCAGATCCAGCTGGGGAACTATCATACCCGCAACCCCGGTCAATAGATTGGCCGGTATGCCGCCAGATCAGCCGCTGACGCCCGAGCAGCTTCCGTACTCCCAGGAACTGGCCCGCAAAGCTACGCACATGGCGGCGCTGGTGATTCCCGGCGGCTACTACGTGCTGGCTCTCGAAAAAGGCACCATGCTGGCCATAATGATCCCGGTGGCCGTCCTGATGTTGCTGATTGACATCTCCCGTCTGCGCAACTGGGCGTTTTATCGTCGCTTTGCCGGTCGACTCATATCTCCTTTGATCCGAAGTCGGGAGCACGCCGGGGACTTCTCCGGTGCTACGTATATACTTCTGTCCGTCTGCGCGACCGTTGCTTTATATGAAAAGCACATAGCCATTGCAGCACTGGCGTTTATCGTCGTCGGCGATACGCTGGCCGCCGTCGTCGGCCGCAAGCTGGGACGTCACAAATTCGGACGAAAATCGGTCGAGGGTTCGCTCGCCTGCCTTGCCGGGACTCTGGCTGTCGCCTTTGTCGTTCCCGGCCTTGACCTTACGGCGGCCGTCTTCGGGGCCGTCGTGGCCACGGTAGTCGAGGCCCTGTCCTCACGAATAGATGATAACGTGTCGGTTCCCATCATCTCCGGCCTGGCTATGACCCTGCTCGGCAGAATTTTCGCCCGGGCCTGATTTTTTTTGTGGCTGCACCACGTCGTCCGGCGTATAATATATACGGAGGGAGAAAGATCTTCTAACGTCAGAGGGATATCGGAGGACTCTTAATGCCCAAAGGCAAGGTGAAGTATTTCAACGAACCGAGAGGGTGGGGAATCATATCCGGCCCCGACGATAGCCAGGACGTTTACGTTCACTACACTGCGATCAACATGGAAGGTTACAAGACGCTCAAGCAAGGCCAGGAGGTCGTCTACGAGTTGGCCAGATCAGATTCCGGGTCCCGCGCGACCAAGGTCACCCTCGTACAGTGATGCGTTCACCAAGCTGCGAAAGGCCGCCCCGATGGGCGGCCTTTTTTTTGCCTGCTTTTTTCCTGAGGTTTTCTGGCGCTGCCCGTCCTTTTTCGTATATTTCGAGCCATGAAGCTCATTGACCTGAGATCAGATACGGTCACCAGGCCGTCCGCCGAAATGCGGCAGGCTATTGCCGCTGCCGAGGTGGGTGACGACGTCCTGGGGGACGACCCCACCGCTATAGAACTCGAGCGCTACGTAGCCGACCTGTTCGGTTGCGAGGCCTCGCTGTTCGTGCCCTCCGGCACCATGGGCAACCAGATATGCCTGAAAGCCATCTCCCGGCCCGGGTGGGAGATGCTTTGCGACCGCGAATGCCACGTGATCAACTACGAGGTGGCGGGCCCCGTCGTCCATTCCGGACTCCTTGTCAATCTCCTTACTACCGAACACGGTATGATCACGGCCGAGATGGTTCGGCGGCACGTCCGGCCCAGGAACATTCACGCGCCCGAGACAAGAATCGTCGAACTCGAAAACACGCACAACCGCCACAGCGGAACCATCCTGCCGCAGGAGGAAATTCTCAGGGTGCGTGAGGTCTGCGACGAGTTCGGACTGCTTCTCCACCTTGACGGCGCCCGGATCTGGAACGCTCACGCGGCCACGGGGCTGTCCCTGCCGGAACTGATCCGGCCGTTTGACTCGGTTTCGGTCTGCCTGTCGAAAGGCCTGGGTGCCCCCATCGGGTCAATGATTGTCGGATCGGCCGAATTCATCGACCGCTGCCGGCGCCTGCGCAAGCTCTTCGGGGGCGGTATGCGCCAGGTGGGTCTTATCGCCGCCGCCGGGCTGTATGCCGTAAAGAATAACATTAAGAGACTGACGGAAGACCATACCAATGCGCGACTTCTGGCCGAGCAACTGAACAATCTTCAGCCTTTTGAGGTCGATCTGAACCGCGTGCAGACCAACATTGTCGTGGCCAACCTGAACGGCGAGCACACCGCCGAATCAGTCCTGGCCGGGCTAAGGGAGGTCAACGTCCTGGCCGTGCCGTTCGGGCCGAAGAAGATCCGTATGGTGACCCATCTTGACGTCACCCGCGCCGACTGCCAGGAGGCGCTGGAGCGGATCGGAAAGCTGTTCGCGTGACTGGAGGCCTAGCTGGAGCGGGGGCTGAGCCTTTTAGTACAGCGCGATAGGGAATCTTGAAATACGGGGAGGGGAGATATGGATTTGATTCAGTTCTTGTATGGTCTAGTCTCAGGAACTGTAGGTGGTGGCGTAGTCTCTGTCGTAAATGCGTGGCTTGGACGCCGTCATGAGGCTCATCAGGCAGAAAGGAACCGTGCGTTTCACTACGAACGCGCAATCACGGAGAAATCCATCGACGCACTGGACAAATGCTACAAAGTCATTGGAAATCTTGTCGCAGAGTTTGCAATCGTGGAGAAATCCCAATGGAAGGACATCAGCCGTTTCAAGACTGCCTGTCACGCGCTGGCTGAGGAAGGTAAGGGCGTCTACCTATACCTGCCGGAACCACTACAGGACCATGTTAAAGGTGTATTCGCGCACTTCGTAGATATTCTGAGGAAACTTGAAGCCACACCAGACGATGTTAAGCTAAAGGCACTGCAAGATAGCCTCGCTTGTATGAATGAACTGAACACGCGGTTCAACAACTTCATGAGGAAGTACAACGTCCTCAACAAGGCCGGGTGACGGCCATTTTGAGCAATGCCTTTGGCTTCTTTCACAATCCTCGGTTCCTCCTCGGGCATGCCGCACCCGCACCGGGCCTGCTCCGGGTACGTGCTACAGGTGGGGGAGAGCCTGAACCTGATCGATTGCGGTGGCGGGGTGGCGTCGTCGTTCCTCCGCTGCGGTTTTGACCCGCTGAAGCTGGACCGCATCTTCATCAGCCACACCCATTCGGACCACGTCGCGGAACTGACGCTCTTTATCCAGATGCTTCACGTGCTCGAGGCCGGCCGGCGGCTGGCCGTGTACGTACCGGATGAGTTCGTTGACCGGTTTGAAGACTACCTTGAAGCCGTGTATCTCTTCGGGCCGCGCCTTCGCCTTGACCTGGAAATTCACGGCTACGGCGACGGCCTGGTTATCGACGAGGGTTTTCGGTTAATCGCCATCGCCAACAGTCACATAGCCAAACTGGCTCCGTACCTCAGGGAGAATAACCTGCGCAATAAGATGCAGTGTTACAGCTTCAAAATCGAGGTGAACGACAGGTCGCTGCTGTACTCGGCTGATATCGGTTCATTCGATGATATCCGGGGCTGTCTTGACGGTCTGGATTACGCCCTTGTGGAAACCACGCACGTGGACGTCGGTGAAATCATCGAACACGCACGCACGTCGACGGTAAAGCAGTATATACTCACGCACCTGGGAAACGACGACGAAGCGGCCGGGATAGACAAGCGTGTACGGGCGGCAGGGATCACCAACATGTTGCTTGCCGCCGACGGTATGCGGCTCGATTTGTAACCCGACCAGCCCGCAGGCAAAAAGAAACCCCGGCGGTTTCCCGCCGGGGTTGCCGGTGACCGGGGTCAGACAAGTTCTCTCCTGAAGGAAGCTTTGAGAAACTCCCGGTTCATTTTGGCGATCACCTCGACACTAATCTCTTTCGGGCAGACCGCCTCGCATTCGTAGTAGTTGGTGCAGTTGCCGAATCCTTCGATATCCATCTGCGCGATCATGGCTTTGACGCGCCGGGCCTTTTCGGGACGGCCCTGCGGCAGGTGCGCGAAGTGCGACACTTTTGCCCCCACCAGCAGCATCGCCGACGCGTTCTTGCAGGCCGCGACGCACGCCCCGCAGCCGATACAGGCCGCAGCGTCCATCGCTTTCTCGGCAGCGGCCCTGGGAACCGGAATGGCGTTTGCATCCGGCGTACCGCCTGTATTAACCGAAATGAACCCGCCCACCTGCATGATGCGATCAAGAGCCGAACGGTCCACGACCAGGTCCTTCAGCACCGGAAAGCCCCTGGCCCGGAACGGCTCGATGGTGATAGTCTCACCGCTCTTGAAGTGCCGCATCCTCAGTTCGCAGGTAGTCGTGCCCCGGTTGGGTCCGTGGGGAATACCGTTGATTACCAGCGAACAAGCGCCACAGATCCCCTCGCGGCAGTCGTGGTCGAAGTGTATGGGTTCAATACCCTTCGCTACCAGGTCCAGGTTGACTACGTCGAGCAGTTCAAGGATGGACATATCCGGGTTGACGTCGTTGGCCTGGTAGGTCTCCATCCGTCCCTTGTCCCGCGCGTTCTTTTGGCGCCAGACACGTAAGGTCAGGTTCATTATTTATAGCTCCTTGTCGCCATTTCAACGTTTTCGAACTTGAGTTCCTCTTTGTGCAGTTCCGGCCTCTTATCTTCACCGGTGAATTGCCAGGCCGCGACGTACGCGTACTTCTTGTCGTTGCGCACGGCTTCTCCGTCCGGAGTCTGATGCTCCTCGCGGAAGTGGGCTCCGCACGATTCTTCCCGGTCGAGCGCATCGTGGCACAACAGTTCGGCGAACTCGAGGAAATCGGCCACGCGGTTGGCTTTCTCCAGCGTCTGGTTCATATCGTCGTTCGAGCCGAGCACCCGGACGTCGTCCCAGAACTCCGCGCGCAGGGCCGGAATCTCTTCCAGCGCCTTCTTCAGGCCCGCCTCGTTGCGCGCCATTCCCGCCTTCTCCCACATGATCTCGCCGAGCGCCTTGTGGAAAACGTCGGGTGACCGCCGGCCGTTTATCGACAGCAGTTTGTTCATCCTGCCGGTGACGGCCTCCTCCGCCTCGCGGAATTCGGCGCGGTCGACCGAAATGTTCTGCGGTCCGACGCGCGCAAAGTAGTCACCCACGGTGTACGGGATAATGAAGTAACCGTCGGCCAAGCCCTGCATGAGGGCGGAAGCACCCAGGCGGTTGGCGCCGTGATCCGAGAAGTTCGCTTCCCCGAGAACGTGCAGACCGGGGATGTTGCTCATGAGGTTATAATCCACCCAGAGACCGCCCATGGTGTAATGCGACGCGGGGTATATCCGCATCGGCACGCTGTAGGGGTCCTCATCGGTTATCAGGTGGTACATATCGAACAGGTTACCGTAGCGCTGGGTGATGGTTTCCCGTCCCAGCCGCTGGATGGAGTCGGAAAAATCAAGGTACACGCCGTACCTGGTCGGCCCGACCCCGCGACCTTCGTCGCACACCTCTTTGGCCGAGCGCGAGGAGATGTCACGCGGGGCAAGGTTCCCGAAACTCGGATATTTGCGCTCCAGGTAGTAGTCCCGCTCGTCTTCCGGAATCTCACCGGGCGGTCGCGTTTCACCTTTGTTCCTGGGGACCCAGATCCGACCGTCGTTGCGCAGCGACTCCGACATCAGGGTCAGCTTCGACTGGTACTCGCCGCTGTATGGGATGCAGGTCGGGTGAATCTGTATATAGCACGGGTTGGCGAACAGGGCGCCCTTCCTGTAAGCGCGGAAGGCCGCAGTGACGTTGCAGCCGAGGCCCATCGTGGACAGGTTGAAGACGCGGCCGTACCCGCCGGTGGCCAGAATAACCGCGTCGGCGGCGTGCGAGCTGATCTTGCCGGTAACGAGATCGCGGACGATTATCCCCTTGGCGTGACCGTCGATCAGTACCAGCTCCAGCATTTCCGTACGCGGGAACATCGTCACCTGGCCGAGTCCGATCTGCCGGCACAGGGCCGAGTAAGCACCCAGCAGCAACTGCTGGCCGGTCTGGCCCCGGGCATAAAACGTCCGTGATACCTGGGCGCCGCCGAACGACCGGTTGTCCAGCGTGCCGCCGTATTCACGGGCAAACGGCACGCCCTGCGCCGCGCACAGGTCTATGATGTTGTTCGACACCTGGGCCAGGCGGTAGGTATTGGCTTCGCGCGACCTGAAATCACCGCCCTTGATCGTGTCGTAAAACAAACGCCAGATGGAGTCGCCGTCGTTCTGGTAGTTCTTGGCCGCGTTGATACCACCCTGGGCGCCGATGGAGTGAGCGCGCCGGGGGCTGTCCTGGAAACAGAAGGCCTTCACGTTGTAGCCGAGTTCGGCCAGAGATGCCGCAGCCGAGGCTCCGGCCAGGCCCGTGCCGACCACGATCGCGCTGTATTTCCTCTTGTTGGCCGGATTGACCAGCTTCAGCTCAAATCTGTGGTGGTCCCATTTCTCAGCTAAAGGGCCCGAGGGAATCCTGGAATCTATGTTCATTCTACCTCATCCCCCCTGGCAGCGTTATCAATCCTGCCAAAATGGTTACCGGAATGGAGACAAATCCGACGAAAAGCACTATTGCAATCAGTGCGGAAAGCACCTCCAGCGCCTTCTTGGAACGCTGATTGCTCCATCCCATTGTCTGGAACATGCTTGAAAAGCTGTGACTGAGGTGATAAGCCACCATGAACATGGCAATGATGTACAGCCCGGAGATCCAGTAGTTCTGAAAGCCGAGGATAACCATCGAATAGGCATCGAATCGCCCCTGCCCGTCCGCCAGAGTGACGTAGGCCGGGTTGGTTACCCTGACCGTGAAGTGCAAAACGTGGTAGGCAACAAAAGCGAGAACCAGCAAGCCGGTGTAGATCATCGTCCGCGACGCCAGCGTCGCCTCTACCGTGTCCTTGACGCGGTACCCGACCGGTCGCGACTGCCAGTTCTCGAGCTTGAGCTGGATGCCCAGCCAGATATGAAGCACGAACGAGATAAACAGCACTGCCCGGATCGCCCAGAGCATCGGTCCCAGGCTGTGCAGGAACTCAGCGTAGGCGTTCAGCTGGTCCTGGCCCAGGTAGATTTGAAGATTACCCAGCATGTGCCCGACCACGTACCCAAACGAGACAAATCCGGTAATCGCCATCACGATTTTCTTCCCGATTGAGGTGGTGATCTGGGTGGTAATGCCTGCGGATACACGTGCCGAGATGGTTGACGAGACTGTCGCACTCATAGGCAAATTCCCTTCTGTATTGATTTATGAACATAGCCTCATGTGACACACGTGTCAAACGAAAAATGATTTCGCCGCCAGTTCAGACAAGAGCGCAGACTGGTGCATCGGGTATCGCGGGCAAGCGGCCGGCCGAACTAACCGGGAACCGCTTCTCATGGTCGGGGTATACATTCAAACGGGTCAGGCGCGTGTGGCCCCGTGCTTCGCCCGGTGTTGGCGGAAAAGTGGATTGACAACGGCGGAGGGGTTTTTTATGTTGACCCATTAATCGCATGGTGTCGATATAAGAAAGCGAACGGTTTAACTCGGTACTGGAGAAGGATATGTCCAAAGTACGCATTCTGTTCGTCGCTGTCCTGGTGCTGGCACTGGCCGCCGGGTCGTCCATGGCCGCGTCGGTGTCGCTGAAGTTGTCCGGCCCCGGGATGGTCAACGACAGCACAATCAAGGCTGGGGAAAAGGTTTCCGTTGACGTCTACTGGACCAACGACAAGGAACGTCGCGGTTTCACGGTTGGATTCAAGTTTGATTCCAAGGATATCAAGCAGATTGTGCATGTCGCTGACAGTGGCAAAGGTTTGAACCTGCTCGGTGATATCAAGGGGCACAACGGCTGGCAGGACAAGTCGATCTTCGATATCACCGGCGTCCTGGTGCCCGAGATTGACTGGGACGGAAAGCTCCCGGATCTGGTTGGGTTTGGCGGAGCTGTGGGCAAACAGCGTTACCTCCCGCACGAGGATATGAAGTGCCTCTCGTTTGATCTGATCGTTCCCGATGCCGGGACACTCGTTGTCGATTCCGCGTTCTTCCCTCCGGGCGGCTACTGGAAGTTCGGCTCGGGAGAACAGCCGGAATGGAAGGGGCCATACAGTTTCCACGTGGTGAAATAGCGACAACGCTGTAAGGCCCGCTCTCGGGCGGGCCTTTTTTATTGGCCTTGAAAGCTTACCGCAAGACATGTACAAGCTCCTTTTTCTGCTCGCCCTGTGGACTGTCGCGTCCCGGGATATCTCGACCGAGACCGACAAGCCCGTGGTGCCCGAAACACCGGATACGACCGACGTCGGCAGGGCCGCTCACCTCGTCGTCAGACTCGGAAGGATCACGGTCGACAATATGCGGCTGGATGATACCCTGTCGCTCATTCTTGAAGCCCCCGGTGATGAAATCGCCGCGTTCGCGCTGAAGTTCGGATGCGACAGCAGGTACGTGAACATCGTCGACGTGTTGCCGGGAGAGATCCCCGACTCGTGCGATTGGGAGTACTTCCAGGCCCTGCCCGTGACTACCGCCGATGATGTACGCAGGCCGCGAAACCTGTGGACAGCGATGGCTCTGGCCAAGATGTCCCCCGACGCTACCCGTCCGCCGTGCCTCGGACTGGGCCGTCCGGCCTCGTTGCTCAGGCTGGTTCTGTCCAACGAGAATGTGCCGCAGGTGCCGGATCAAAACGTGCCCATCTTCTTCTACTGGGAGGATTGCCGGGACAACGTGTTGTCGGATATGACCGGTCAGACACTGAACGTGTCCAACAATGTAATCGATTACTACGACGTCGAACTGCCGGAGAACGAGGACCTGTTCCCGACCTGGAAAGGCACGCCGCAGCCGTGCATCGATCCCGCCCGCGAAAACCACCCGCGCCGCCGCGTCGACTTTTACAACGGCGGCGTGGAATTTCGTCTTCAACTGGAGCCGCCTGCCGGTGATTCGGCAGCCGCCCCCGTTGGCGATTCTATTTGACAAATGTCATCTTGATGACTCTGGATTCCCGTTCCGATTTCAGCCGCGCCAGGAAAACGCCGCTTGCCACCTGCCGGCCGGCCTGATCACGCGCGGGCCATGTCACGCTTAGCTCCCCCGGATCTGTCACCTCGTTGTGCAGGGTAGCTACACGCTGCCCAAGAACGTTGAAGACTGCGAGTTCAAGGGGTTGTCTTCGCGGGTTGACAAAGGATATCACGGTTTCCCCGTTGAACGGGTTGGGGTAATTCTGCCTGAGCACGATGCTTGACGGCAGGGCGTCCAACTCCGGCTCAGTGACGTCCGTGGGCGTCGTCAGCCGGTAGATGAACACCGTATCATAAGACCTTGCCAGGACGTGAAGGTCCCAATCTGTCAACCCGGTCTCGAAGAACGAGACCGCCTGCAATCGATGGGGCAGCGAAACGGAGTCGGTGATCTGTCCCGTGGCCGCGTCAAGAGACAGGATTGACCCTTTGTAATTGATGCCGACTATGTTCTTCTGATCCTTTGTGGCATAGTGGAACGCAAGGCTGGCACCTGAACACCACAACTCGCTCAGGCCTCCCTCGGGATGGATGCGGATACAGCACAGACCCTCGGCCCGGGAAGTCGCATCTAATTCCAGCCAATCGCACCACCGTGGATCATCATAACTGGATGTACAGACCGTCCGCCATGTTATGATGAGTTCCTTGCCACTATGTTCCGGTGCGAAATCCCCGAAAAGCATCGACACCGCCAGACGATCCTGGTACGAGATGAACCCCAGGCCCTTGGAGCCGTCCCAGAGGCTTACTCCGATACGGGCTGACACCTCCGCCGGTTCACTACTGTGGACCTGGTAGTAATAGTAGCGATTATCGACGACTACGGTACCGATCCGGTCAGGATTACTCAATGGCGCGTCGAATATACCCGTCGACGCGTGGCTCCAATGAACCGAATCCAGCTCAGGGCTGAAGACAGTAGAATGGTCTTCTACGTCCACGATGACGCCCGGGGGCATATACGAGCGGCAGCTAAAGACGTAACTAAACTGGACTCCCGTCAGCGCCCCCGTGGAATCGGTGACGCCAAAGAGATCCGTGTACAGGGCAATATCAGGGCTGTATACGGTACAGGGCCAGTCGAGTTCGTGTTCGTTTATCACCCATGCGGAATCCGTGGTCGCCCCCAGCGCAACCACATGGGGAAAGCAACCGCCCCTGTAATATACCAGATAGATGAGCCACCGATCCTGTTCCGGATCGACGAAAGCCAGCGTCTTTTGCAGCTCCTCGCCTGTTTCGGCGACAACGTCCCGCGAACTGCCCATCGTGTGAATGACGACCCGCCCGTTCGTGCTGTCAGCGGCCACGTAGCCGATAAGCTGCCCGGCTTCGTCGAGCACCGGAGAAAGGTGCCGATAATCCTCCCCGCCGTCGACAACGCGCTGATATACAAGCTGGAACGGGCCTGCAAAGGTTGAGGAAACGAGAAGCGCCGCGGCCAGGGCGACCTGTAAGCCTTTCATAAATACTCCCCCGCTTACTACCAATATAACCCTGATCCCCGGCCGGGCAAGATAAAATCCTGGTGCCGCCGACCCTGACAATTCCGGTTGACTTGCGCCCGCAAAGAGCTACATTGGGCGGCAGAATTAACGTTTGCGACCCTGGACAAGCGATTCTACCCGGCAGGATTCCTGAGTATGCGACTGTACGAATTCGAAGCTAAGGAATTGTTCAAGAAGTCCGGCATCCCGGTGCCGGAGGGCCGCGTGGCTGCCTCGGCCGACGAGGTTTACCGGGCGGCGGCGGCCGCAGGCGGGCCGGTGGCGCTCAAGGCGCAGGTTCTGACCGGCGGCAGGGGCAAGGCAGGCGGTATCAAGCTGGCTGACGGCCCCAACGAAGCACGCACGCTGGCCGACGGTCTCTTCAAATTGACGATCAAGGACTTCCCGGTGGAACGCCTGCTGATCGAACCAAAGCTCGATATTCAGCGCGAGTTCTACGTCGGCGTAACGATTGACCGGGCCAATTACAGGCTGGTCTTGATCGCCTCCGGCGAGGGCGGCGTGGATATCGAGGAAACCGCCGAGAAACACCCTGAGAAAATCATCCGCAAGTCATTTTCCATAGACGAAAAGTTGTACACGTTCGATGCCCTGGACGTCGCCAAGAAAATCGGCATTCCGCCCGCCCTGCTCAGGGACGCAGCCGGGATCATCCGCAATCTCTACGGGCTGTTCAAGGCGCACGACGCCAAGCTGGTCGAGATCAATCCCCTTGTCTTGACCGGTGATGACAAACTGATCGCGGCCGATGCCCGGATGTCGCTGGATGACGACGCCGTGTTTCGCCACCCGGAGCTGAAAGACATGGGCATCGAAAAGCGCCACGAGGAAGGGGAGATGACGCCGCGTGAGAGGCAGGCTTCCGACTGGGGCATCCCGTACCTCGATCTCGACGGCGACATCGGCATGTTTCCCGGCGGGGCGGGGTTCGGCATCATGGGCAACGACTTCATCGAGCACTTCGGCGGCAAACCGGCCAATTTCATGGATTCCGGCGGCGGGCCCTCGCCTGAACGCATTGCCAAGATGCTCGTGCTGCTCGATGAAAACCCGAACGTCAAGGCGATCTTCGGCGCGCGTTTCGGCGGCATCAGCCGCTGCGATGATTTCGCCAGGGGCGTCATCATGTTCCTGAAGGAACACGGCCTGTCCAAGCCGGTTGTCATGCGCATGACCGGCAACATGTGGGAGGAAGGCGTGCGCCTGTTCGAGGAAGCCAGAGAAGCGGACCCCACCCTCATGGACAAGGTCGAGTTTCACGGCATCGAGACACCTATCGAAGAAATCGCCCAACGTGCGGTCGAGCTGGCCCGGCAGGCGGGAGGCAGTGACTGATGGCCATACTCGCTGACAAAAACAGCCGCGTCATGGTACAGGGGATTACCGGCGGGGCCGGCAAGTTCCACACCGAGCGCATGATCGCCTACGGCACCAACATCGTGGGCGGGGTCACGCCCGGCAAGGGCGGGCAGAGCGTGCACGAAAGGCCCGTCTTTGACACTGTCACCGAATGCATGGAACAAACCGGGGCCGACGTCTCGGTCGTGTTCCTGCCGGCGGCGGCCGTCAAGGAAGCCGCTATCGAAGCCGTCCGCGCGGGCATTCGCTTTCTTGTCGTCGTCCCCGAGCACATTCCGATTCACGACATGCTGCACGTCCGCGAGGAAGCCGTCAAACACGGCGCCACCGTCATCGGCGGCAACACCGCTGGAGTCATCACACCGGGCGAGGCCAACCTCGGCATCATGCCCGACATCGCCTTCAAGCCCGGCCGCGTCGGTACCGTCTCGCGCTCCGGATCGATCACCTACTACGTCGCCGACACGCTTTCACGGACCGGCTACGGCGAGTCGACCTGTGTCGGACTCGGCGGCGACCCCGTGCTCGGCTCGACCTTCAACGAAATCCTCCGGATGTTCGAAGAGGACGACAAGACCAAAGCGGTGGTGCTGTGCGGAGAGATCGGCGGCGTCTACGAGGAAAAGGCGACCGAAATCATCCCGAAAATGAAAACACCGGTGCTGGCCATCATCGGCGGTATATTCGCGCCCCCCGGCAAGCGCATGGGCCACGCCGGGGCGATTGTCGAGGGCCGCATGGGCACGGCCAGAGAAAAGCTCGACATGCTCACCGAGGCCGGCGCCCACCCCTGCAAGACCTTCCTGGACATCCCCGTCATCCTCAAAAAGCTGGGCGTGTAGTCCCGTCGTGGCGCAAAGCCCTTGTGCCGCGGTGCATCCCTAATTATATTCGGTTTAACCGTCAGGGGGTCCCGCATCGTGCCTGTCACATCAAGGCCTGACCTCAAGGAATCGATATGTAGATGAGAAGGAGGGCGCATATGCCGGATCAGAAACCCGATTGGAGATCGTTCGACCCGAAGAAATTCGCTGAGAACCGCAGGGAGCTTGACCGACGCGAGACCCAGGAGAAGGTCGCATCAGATGAACTCAGGCGGGTCGAAGCGCAGAGCCCGATAGATTTCGCGGCTTACAAAAAGGCGTTGCGCGCATTGGAGGAGAAGCGGAAGGTTACAACTGATTTCATCAAGAGCCTATTGGCCGAAGATGAATAGTGGTAAGCCGTTCGTCGGGCTGTAATCTAGAAAGAGATAATATGGGAAGAGGTGTAGGATGGCTCAGTCCTATGGAAAATGGCAAGTCGTAAAGAGTCTGGCCGAAGGCGGGCAGACACACGTCTTCCTCGTGCGTGATGAAAGCGCGCAGCACGAAGGTGATTTCGTTCTGAAAAGGCTGAAAAACGAGGCACGGCTTGGCCGGTTCAAGAACGAGATTGAGGCACGCCAGAAACTAGACCACAACCGTATACCTAAGGTTGTTGACAGCGATGTCGAGTCGAAAAAGCCATACCTTGTCGAGGAGTATGTTAACGGTATTACGCTCCGAAAGGCAAGGGACGAATTCAAAGATGATCCCGTGAGGACGCTGGAATACTTCATCCAGATCTGCGAGGTCATACGTTTCGCGCACAGTCAGAAGGTCATCCACAGGGACATCAAACCTGATAATATCCTCTACCGCAAGAGCGACGATACGATGCACGTGACGGACTTCGGCATTTGTTACATATTGGATCAGGAAGGGGATGAACGCCTAACGCAGTTGCACGAACAGGTAGGCCCTCGTGGTTTCACAGCGCCAGAACTCGAAGCGGGACGGGGCGCAGAAGTCACGCCCGCCTGTGACGTTTATAGCCTGGGTAAGCTTCTATATTGGTTGCTGACCGGGAACGTCGTATTTAGGGAAGAACACCGGGGAGATCGGTGGGAGCTGACAAAGGTCCATGGTGCCCAAATGCTGAGAGTGCACAAGTTGCTGGACAAGATGCTGGTCAAAGAGGCGGACGCGCGATCTTCCGCGTTAGGCCCGCTGATAAAGCAGGCCCAGCGGGCTATAAGCCTGATGGCTCGGAACGTGAATCCGATCTCGGGTGATGCACCTCAGTTGTGTATGTATTGTGGCATCGGTCATCTTGAGTGGGGTGCGAGTTGGTACCCCGACAAGGAGAAGAGCACAGGCGGAGCTTATAGAGATGTCAAAGCTGAGTTTGACGAGTTTGGCATTGAGTTGCCCCCGAATGAAGAACGGATATGGCATGTGGGCCTATGCAACTACTGCGGAAACGTTCAACTGTTTATTCGCAACGCGAACAACCGCGTTTGGGAAGAGCGGACCCATCCTGAGCCTGAGTATTAGGTCTGGCCGTTGGTGAAGTACTGACCCCATGCCCCCGCGTGAAATACTACAACTCGGGAATCCGGTGCTGTGGGAAACGTGCCAAAAGGTTGAGGACGTCTCCTCGCACGATACACGCTCGCTCATTGGCGACCTGAAGGATACCCTCGCGGCCTTCAGAAAAGCCAACGGCTTCGGACGCGGGATAGCCGCACCGCAAATCGGGAAACTCCACAGAGTCATATACGTAAACATGCAGTCCGGCGGGTTCGAGGGTGCGCTCATCAACCCGGTAATCGTCCGGCAGGACGACCGGCGCATAGAACTTTGGGACGGCTGTTTCAGCTTCCCGGAGCTTCTGGTGCGGGTCTCGCGGGCGGCCCGGATAGACGTTGAATACGTCGATGAGCAGGGACAAAAACAAACCGTCGCGGCCGAGGACGACCTGTCGGAATTGCTTCAACACGAAATCGATCATCTGGACGGCATCCTGGCCGTGCAACGGGCCGTCTCGCCGACGGCTTTCATGACAAGGAAAGAATGGGAGCGGGCCGGAAGGCCGCGCTGAGAGGAGATCGTCATGCCGTTTGTCAACCTGAAAGACTGCAAAGAAAAAGAACCCATCCCCGGCTATCGTGGCCGGTTCATTCATTGCGAGAGCATGACCATAGGGTACTGGGACATCGACGAGGGAGCGGTGGCGCCGGAACACACCCATCCCCACGAACAGGTGGTCAACGTTATCGAGGGCCGGCTCGAGTTGACGGTCGATGGTCAGGCGCAAGTGCTGGAACCTGGCCTGGCGGCCGTTGTGCCCGGCAATGTGCCCCATTCTGCAAAGGCTCTCAGCCGCTGCCGGACTATCGAAGCGTTCTGTCCCGTAAGGGAAGACCTTCGCTGAGGCCGCTGTTCGTCAGGACATCAATTTCGGGGCCCGGCCGGCCCTTCCCGGCCTGAAATATCGTTGACTTTCTGGACCACGGTGCCTATATTAGTACGTCAACTACGGCCCTGATCAACTTGCTACCGACTACTTGATCTGACACCGGGATCAACCACTTCACGCTGAGGGGCTGGAGAATCCCTGCTGTGGGGGCGGGTGCGTTTTGAAACACGACGCTAAATGTCTGAGTTGGCTTGCAGAAAACCAAACACCAGGGGAGATAAAGATGAAAAACGTACTCAGATCAGGGTGTATCCTGGCGCTGTGGATGATGGTGGGAATGGCACTGGTCATACCAGATGCCCTGGCCGTTGAACCATGGTTCGGCGCAAGGACCGACTATGTTGTGGGAAATGGTCCCATCTCTGTCGTCGCGATTGATCTTGACGGAGATGGTGACAATGACCTGGCGGTAGCTGACGACCGTGTCTGCATTCTGAAGAATAACGGTGACGGGACATTTCAAGCCGCGGTCAACTATGTCGCAGGAGATGAGCCGACCTCTGTCGTCGCGATCGATCTTGACGGGGATGGTGACAATGACCTGGCGGTAGCCAACTATGGCACTGACGCTGTCTCCATTCTGAAGAATAAGGGTGACGGGACCTTTCAAACCGCGGTCGAATATGGCACGGGAGATTACCCAACCTGTGTCTTCTCGATTGATCTTGACGGTGATGGTGACAATGACCTGGTGACAGCTAACACAAACTCTGACAACGTCTCCGTTCTGGAGAATAACGGTGACGGGACGTTTGCGGCCCCGGTCAACTATGGCGCACTTGATGGTCCGTGGTCTGTCACCTCGGCTGATCTTGACGGAGATGATGACAATGACCTGGTGGTATGCAATAGCCACTCCGGCTATGTTTCCATTCTGAAGAATAACGGTTACGGGACCTTTGCGGCTCCGGTCAACTATTACGGAATAGAACAGCCGAGTTCTGCCGTCGCGATTGATCTTGACGGGGATGGTGACAAGGACCTGGCGGCGGGTGATTATGACCTTCCTCGGTATGAGAGTGTCTTGATTCTCAAGAATAACGGTGACGGGACCTTTGCGGCCGCGGTCAACTATGGCGCAGGAGATGGTCCGCGCTCTGTCTTCTCGATCGATCTTGATCGTGATGGTGACAATGACCTGGTGGCAGCTAACTACTTCGATAACAACGTCTCCGTTCTGGAGAATAACGGTGACGGGACCTTTGCGGCCACGGTCAACTATGGCGTAGGAGTTGGTCCGCGCTCCGTCTCCTTGGCTGATCTTGACGGTGATGGTGACAATGACCTGGCGGTGGCTAACTTGGACTCTGATAATGTTACCATTCTACTCAACCTGTACATGGAACTCTGTTGCGAGGGTATCACCGGCAACGTGGATGGCGATCCGGGTGAGATCATCGACATCGGTGACCTGACATTCCTGATCCGGTACCTTTTCATTCCTCCCCCCGTTGCACCGGAGTGCATGAATGAGGCGAACATCGATGGAGACGAAGCTGGCATAGTCGATATAGGCGACCTGACGGGGTTGATCGACTACCTGTTTATCAGCCAAACGCCCCCGGCGGACTGCCCGTCGGGCCTGTAGACCACAGCCGGTGCGGAGGGCGCATGAATAGCCATAAGATGCTGTTGTTGAAGTAGGGCGATTTACCCGAGATTATCGAAAGGGCAGGCCGGCCAGGCCTGCCCTTTGCACATTCAAGGCAATGCCCCTCATTCCGGAAAGGCTCTCAGCCCCTGCCGGACTATCGAAGCGTTCTATCCCGTAAGAGAAGACCTTCGATAAAACGAGTGTTCGAAAGCAGGTCGGTTTTGGCTTGCGACCGGCCCTTCCCGGCCTGAAATATCGTTGACTTTTTCGTCCATTGTGAGTATATTTATAGATCAACTGTTGCCCGTCATCAGCCTGCTATCGCCTGCATGACCTGACATTGGAATAGCTGACTTCACGCCGAGGGGCTAAAAGATCCTTGCAGTGTGGGCGAGTGTTTTTCGAAAAGCGAAGCCAAATATCTGAGCCGGATTGCAGATTGAAAACATACCGGGGGAGGCAGAGATGAAAAACGCACTTAGATCAGCGTGTATCCTGGCGCTGTGGCTGGCGGTGGGAATGACACTGGTCGCACCTGATGCCCTGGCCGATGAACCATTGTTCGCCGAAAGGATCGATTATGGCGCAGGAAATGGTCCGTGCTCTGTCTTCTCGATTGATCTTGACGGTGATGGTGACAATGACCTGGCGGTAGCTAATGCCCTCTCTAACAATGTTTCCATTTTGAAGAATAACAGTGACGGGACCTTTGAAACGCCGGTCAACTATGGTGTAGGAACCCGGCCAATTTCCGTCTTCTCGATTGATCTTGACGGTGATGGTGACAATGACCTGGCGACAGCCAACTTTGACTCTGACAATGTCTCCATTCTGAGGAATAACGGTGACGGGACCTTTCAAACCGCGGTTGCCTATGGCGCCGGAGAGGATCCGGCCTCAGTCTTCTCGATTGATCTTGACGGTGATGGTGACAATGACCTGGCGGTAGCTAATGCCCTCTCTGACAATGTTTCCATTTTGAAGAATAACGGTGACGGGACCTTTCAAACGGCGGTCAACTATTGGGCAGCAGGAGTCCGGCCAACCTCCGTCTTCTCGATTGATCTTGACGGGGATGGTGACAATGACCTGGCGACAGCTAATAGTTACTCTAACGGTGTTTCCATTCTGAAGAATAACGGTGACGGGACCTTCCAAAGCGCGGTCGCCTATGACGCAGGAGTTTGGCCGCAATCTGTGTTCTCGATTGATCTTGACGGTGATGGTGACAATGACCTGGCGACAGCTAACTTCTACTCTGACGATATCTCCATTCTGAAGAATAACGGTGACGGGACCTTTGGGTGGCCGGTCAACTATGCCGTAGGGACTCGGCCATCCTCTGTTTTCTCGATTGATCTTGACGGTGATGGTGATAATGACTTGGCCGTAACGAACTTTGAGGCTGACAATGTGTCGGTTCTCAGAAATAACGGTGATGGGACGTTTGAAACCGCGGTCAACTATGGCGCAGGAGATGGTCCGTCTACTGTTTTTGCGATTGATCTTGACGGTGATGGCGACAATGACCTGGCGGTAGCTAACTGGTCGTCTGACAATGTTTCTATTCTCTTCAACCTGCTGATGTCCTGCTGCAAGGGTATCACCGGCAACGTGGACTGTGATCCGGGTGACATTGTGGATATCGGTGACCTGACATTCCTGATCCGGTACCTTTTCATTCCTCCTCCGACTCCGCCGCCCTGTATGGAAGAGGCAAATATCGACGGTGATGAAGCCGGGGTTGTCGATATAGGTGACCTGACGTCGCTTATCGATTACCTGTTTATCAGCCAAACGCCCCCGGCGGACTGTCCGTAGGGCCTGTAGACCACAGCCGGTGCGGAGGGCGGATGAATAGCCATAAGATGCTGCTGTTGAAGTAGGGCGATTTACCCGAGATTATCGAAAGGGCAGGCCGGCTCGGCCTGCCCTTCATTTGGGCCGTCCTTCTGAGTTTTCTGGAACCTTACCCTTGCGGGCGCAGCTATAAACCTGATACCTTTGACGGCGATGAATCGAATCCAGGAGAGAGAGGCATACCTATGGCATATTCAGCAAAGCACCTTTGGCGGGTCGTATCAGTTACCGCGGCCGTTCTGGCATTGTCTCTGCCCGCCGCCGCCCAGAACTCCACTTCCTCACAAACCCCCAGCGAGATCGCCGAGGCGGGGTATCAGGCTTTTAAGGAGCTTGACTGGGAGACGTACGCAAGCCTGATGCATCCTGAGAGCCTGGAGCGCTTCAAGAGCGGGATTGACCAGGTGTTGGCTGTGAGAGCCGGTGACGGCTCGGGGTCGGCGTCGAATCCCTTTACGGCTCAGTTCGGAGCACAAGCCAGTGGAGAGGTGATCAAAGCGACGCCCGCCGAGAAGTTCTTTGTCAATATGATGAAAGGCCTGCTGGCCAAACTGCCCGACATGGAGAAGTCGCTGCGGGCGGAAACCAGCCAGGTTGTCGGCGAGGTCGCTGAGGGGGATACCCTGGTCCACGTGGTGGCCCGAACC
Source organism: Acidobacteriota bacterium (assembly GCA_035529075.1). Lineage (NCBI taxonomy): Bacteria > Pseudomonadati > Acidobacteriota > Acidobacteriota bacterium. The sequence continues at coordinate 342,974 of DATKXK010000014.1, forward strand.
AAGTCGGCTCCACGCGAGAACGCCCGGGAGTTTATGACGGTGGTATCGGTGCGCCGGTCACCGGACGGCTGGAGGATGCTCCAGACGGCCAAGATAATGGACCTCAACATGGTCATCAGGCGGCTGATGGTGCAGTAGGCGTCGCCGCGACACCAGATATTGGTGGCTTTTGCGCCCCTGATTGTGTATTCTCCGGTTTTGACGTACACCGTTGCAAGGGGAGTGACACCATGGCGGGCGAAATAGCGGCCCGGGTTTACCGGGGAGAGGCGGTCGAGGCGGTTCACCGCGTTTCGGTGGCGGTGGTCGATGCCGCCGGAAAGCTGACGCATACTCTGGGTGATCCGGACCACGTCACCATGGCCCGTTCGGCGATCAAGCCGTTCCAGGCCCTGCCGCTCATTCTCACCGGTGCGGCCGACCATTTTGGTTTTTCCGCGGAACAACTCTCGATCATGTGCGGCTCGCACAACGGCACCGATGAACACCGGGCGCTGGTTGTTTCGATTCTGGAGCGCATCGGGTGCACGTCCGATGATCTCCAGTGCGGGGCGCACCTGCCGATCTTCATGCGCGTCAATGAACTGTATCCCTCTGACGGCGAAGATCGCGATCCGGCCAGAAATAACTGCTCCGGCAAACACGCCGGTTTCCTGGCGCTGGCGAAATTTCTCAAGGATGACATAAAGGACTACCTCAACCCGGAATGCAAATCGCAGGAGATGGTACGGGAGATGGTCGGGCGGATGACCGGAATGCGGCCCGGTATGATAACGGTATCGGTGGACGGGTGCAGCGCCCCCAATTTTTCTGTCACGCCGTACCATCTGGCCCTGGGTTTCAGGAGGCTGGCGTGCGGGCAGGGGGATGAGCCGGAAGTAAGCCGCGCCCTGGTACGCGTCAAGGCCGCCATGTCCGAACACCCCCGCATGTACTCCGGGGAAAAGCGTTTCGACTACGACCTCATGCGTTCGTTCCCCGGCAACGTGGTCTGTAAGGTCGGTGCTGAAGCGCTCGAGGGGATCGGCTTTTCCGATCCGCCCGTCGGTATCGCCGTCAAGGTCCACGACGGCAACACCCGGGCCCTCTGGCCGATCTGCGTCGAGGTGCTCCGGCAACTGGGGCTGGTTGCCAAAGCCGAGGAATTTCCGTATCTTGTGAGTTACGTCCGGCCGGAGGTTCTCAATGCCAGGAGAATCGTCACCGGCCACGTTGAGACAGGTTTCCAGTTGAGAAAAGTGTGATGGCAGGCAAAGCTAATCTCCATCTCGTGCCCGATCATCTGGATCTGGGGTACCGCCGCCGGCGGGTCAAAGACGTCACCTGAGCCATCTTCACGCTGTCGTTTCCTGCTGAATAAACCCTTACAGACGAAAGGGGAGATCATGAAGCATTACCGTCAGCCGGCCGAACCATACCGCATCAAGTCGGTCGAGCCTATAAGACTGCTGAGCCGCCACGAGCGGGAGAAACGTATCATAGACGGCAAGTACAACCTGTTCAATATAGATGCCGAAGACATCTACATAGATCTGCTCACCGATTCGGGCACGCCGGCCATGTCCAATCAGCAATGGGCCGCGGTCATGATGGGTGACGAATCATACGCCGGGGCAAGATCGTATCGCCGGTTCGAAAAAGCCGTACAGGAGATCTGCGGCAAGAAGTACGTGATTCCCTGCCACCAGGGCCGCGTCGCCGAAAACCTCATGTTCAGCTGCGTTCTCCAGCCGGGACAGTATGTTCTTAACAACACGCATTTCGACACCACCCGCGCCAACGCGCTGCACAAACAGGGCATTCCGGTCGATCTGCCCTGCCCGGAATCGAAATCCGATGAAGCGCTGCCGTTCAAGGGTAACATGGACACCGGGCGGCTCGAGGCCTTCATCGAGAAGCACGGCGCCGACAGGGTGGCTATGGTCATTATGACCGTAACCAATAACTCGGCGGGCGGGCAGCCCGTTTCCATGGCCAATATCCGCCAGGTCTCCGAGATATGCCGCCGGTACGGTATCCTTTATTACTACGACAGTGCCCGGTACGCTGAGAACTGTTACTTCATCAAGCGCGACGAACCGGGATACGGCAGCAAGTCCATAAAGGAAATTGCCGTGGAGATGTTCAGCCTCTGCGACGGGGTGATGATGTCGGCCAAAAAGGACGGGCTGGCCAACATGGGTGGTTTCATCGCGCTTGACGACGAGGACCTGTACCGCCGCATCACCGAGTTGATGATTCTGATTGAAGGCTACCCTACCTACGGCGGACTTTCCGGGCGTGACATGGAGGCGGTGGCAGTCGGCATTCAGGAGGCCCTGGACTTCGACTATCTCGATTTCCGCGTGGAGCAGGTAGCGTACCTCGGCCGGAGGATCAAGGACGTCGGTATGCCGATCATAGAGCCGACGGGCGGGCACGCTGTCTTTATCGACGCCGGTCGATTTCTTCCGCACGTGCCACCGGGGCAGTTTCCGGGCCATGGGCTGGCCGTGGAGTTCTATGTCGAGGGCGGCGTTCGTGTGGTGGAAATCGGCTCCCTGATGTTCGGCTCTACGGATCCCGAAACCGGCAAGCCGGCCCTGGCTCCGCGAGAGCTGGTGCGGATGGCCGTCCCCCGGCGCGTTTTCACCAACTCGCACGTCGATTACGTCGCCGAGATCGCTGAGAGAATTGCCTCAAGAAAGGACTCCATACGCGGATACAAAATCCTCAAGCAGCCCAAGTACCTCCGGCACTTCACCTGCGAACTGGCGCCGCTGACCGCAATGCCTGTCGAGGTTGAATCATAGCTGCATGAAACAGCGAGCAGTCTGCTTGCCCGGTGTTCTGGCCGCCCTTGCCGTCGTGCTCGGAATCGCCGGTTGCGGCGTCACGATTCAAACCGGCCCGCAAACCGCCGAAGAGGCTACGCAATCCAGCGAAGTGCAGGCCAGGACAATGCGCGCCCGGTGGATGAATCAACTTGAGGCGGCGCAACCGGTCGAGAAGGTTACCATGCTCACGGTGCTTATCGATTCGGTAAGTTCACTTTACACGGGCTACGGGTATGACGTGGCCGACCAGTGGCGGCAGGGCAATGAAGGACGGGGAGAGAATATTAGCGACGCCGAGATGCGGGAAATGGTTCAGCGCTGGACAAAAACGCAACAGCCACTCCTGCAATCGTACGAGGACGTGATCGAGTTTGCGCTCGAGCATATTCGCAAAGACAACTTCTTCGACGAGACGACCGATGGCCTGATTATGAGTCTGGCAGAACAGTTTTATGAGGTTTACAGCCGCGTCTTCTATCCCGTGGGGACGCTGGCGGACTATGAGTACGGGCTTTCCCGGTTGCAGGCGACTACGCAGGAGTTGTCCGACCAGGTTCGAGCTGATCTGCTGCGATATCGATGACGGGCGGCAACGACGACCCTGACATTGAAAGATCAGAAATGCGGAAAAGCTTGCCCAGAGAATATGAAATCGCATTCAGGTTTATCCTCGCGTTTTCCGGCTGTCGACGGCAGGGAGACCTGGCAGTATCGGCGTATCCTATTGTATTGCACTGAGTTATAGTAGAACCTGAGATTCCCGCCGAGATTCGGGCGGTTCAGGCCGGGAAATTGCATCACCCAACAGGACGACAACGGTGTGAATTGATTGACAAATCTGAGGGAACTTTATATATTTTAGCGGTTTATACAGACACAGGAGGACGAATTATAGCACGTTAGCTAATTGATGATAAGGCTCTCTGAAGGCTCGGAGAAACAAGTTTCGTTTTAATGGCCCGGAGACCGTGCTATAATTATGTCGGTTCCAGGGCCGGGTGACTAACCCGGTATGTGCAAGTGCCTGTGTAAATTCATTGTTTCGGCTTTTCTGCCATTAGCCTGTGTCTCTTCTGTGGCCGCAGGGCCGGGAGGAATGCAGGTTCTTGCTTCTTCGGACTCCGAATTCCATTTCAGACTAACGGCTGATTCCACGCTGGCTAACCTGCCTTACGAAGCCGACAAGGACGGCCGGCAACTCGTATTTCGCTCCATCCTGCTCGGCCTTCCGCCCGGGGCCGAAGCCACGCTGATTGCGGCATACGGCCGTGAGGCGGTCTCCGTTGCCCGGCAAAGGCGGAGTACTCTTGCCGATAATGCCGGTACTGCGCCGCTGGTCGAAATCTCGCCGCCCTTTGCCGTTCGAGGGCGCCGACTTGTGAACGTGCGCGTCAACCCGCTAATCGGCAATGAGGTTTACCAGGCGGTAGAGGTCAGAGTCGGTTTTACGGGCGGGGCGGGTGCCGGCCGCGAGGCGGAATCGCCTGATCCGCTGTTTGACCGCATCTTCCGTACCAGCCTTGCCAACTACGATCAGGCCCGATTCTGGTCGCACAAAACGCGTCCGGTCGCCACTTCGGCGCAGGCCGTCGAGAACGACCTGTTGAAGACTGATGCCTGGTACAAGGTAATTGTGACCGGAACGGGGCTGCACAAAATCACCGGTTCTCAGATGGCTGCGGCGGGAGTCCTGTTGGCCGGGATCGATCCCGATTCAATCCGGCTTTTCAACGCGGGCGGGCTTCGGCTTCACGAAGACAACGATTCAGCGCGACCTTCATTCCAGGAGATGGCGGTCATTGTGGACGACGGTGGAGATGCAGATTTCGATCTTTCGGACTATGTCCTCTTTTTCGGGGAATCCGTGAATCGGTGGGTATACCGGCCGGATCAGGCGCCGGTGTACATGAACCATCCGTATGCGACGGAGAACGTCTACTGGCTGGCCTTCTCGGGCGATTTCCTCGCCGCACCGCTTCGCATGCAGGAGACGTCGGTCGCTCCCGTCGGTTCGACGGACACTACGATAACAAGCTTTCTGCGGCCTGCTCGGGCTGAGCAGGATAATATGATATCGAAGGACCCTGACGGGCATATCAAGGATTACTTTACCTGGTACTGGACCGATACCACCGGGCTGACGTTCTGGGTTCCGGCTCCCGGGGCGATCGACGGCGAACTTGCCTCGGTGACGCTTGTGGGCAAGACCAACGTCGGCACCGGTGACGCCGCCTATATGGACCTGAGCGTAAACGGCCAGGCGGCCGGCGGCAAGGTCTGCAATAACATTCGCTGTCAGTTCGAGACGTCTCAAATCCATGACGGGGCCAACAGGTTTGACGTGACGCTGGGCCCGCAGTCATTGAAAGTGCCGCCGTATTTCGATTACGCTGAATTGCAATATCACAGCCGGCTTCGCCCGGACGGGGACAGGCTGGACGTAGCGGTCGGGTCCTACGCCGGCCGGGCCGGGCTTGAAATCGATGACGAGTTTTCGTCGGTGCCGCTCATTCTTGACGTGTCCGACCCGCTGCGTCCGCGGATCTTGAGCGGATATGAGCAGTCTGGCGGCCAGATTACTTTCGAGGTCGACCTCGACGCCGCCGGCCCCAACCGCTTTTTCTGCGCTCCCGTGCAGCTTGCCGCCCAGCCCGCGGCGGTCGCCCCGGCGTCTGTCGCCGACATGCGCGATACGACCCAGCAGGCCGATCTGATCATAATCACGATACCCGGTCTGGCACCGTACCTTGATGAATATATCGCCTACCGCCGGGCTCAGGGTTACACTATCAGGGTCAGCTTTGTTGACGATATCATGGATAACTATGCTTACGGGCTGTATGATCCGACGGCTGTCCGTGACTACCTGAAATTTGCCTATGAACACTACCCCCCGCCTGCTCCCTGGGCCGTCCTGCTGGTGGGTGACGGCAGTTATGATTTTCTCGACCACATGGGTACGGGAATGCACAACTTAGTTCCCCCGTACATTCGCCGGACGGATCAGGCCTGCAGCGACGACGCGTACGTGCACTTCGGCAGCCCCGGTATTTTAGACTCGGACAGCAGTTACATCATCGTGCCGGACCGCGGGCTGGATATGGTGACGTCCCGCTGGCCGGTGCGAAACGGCGGTGCCATCCGGTCGATCGTACGAAAAATCCAGGCCTACGAGGCCAAAACGGGGTTCGGCCTCTGGCGAAACAACATTACCCTGGTAGCCGATGATGAGAAAGGGGCAACGGACGCTGAAGTAATCCACGTGCAGTCGTCCGAGTTTCTTGACCAGAACAATATTCCGGCGCATATCTGGCGCGACAAGATCTACCTGTGGGACTACCCGCTTGTGAACCGTCAGAGGCCGTCGGTGAACGACGCCATCGTTGATGCCTTCAACCGGGGCACGCTTATCGTCAACTATGTCGGGCACGGCAACCCGGACGTGTGGGCGCACGAGCACATCTTCGAGCGCATCGCCGATCTGCCCCGCCTGACCAACGCCGACCGCCTGCCGCTCGTCTACGCCGCTTCGTGCGCCATAGGCTTCTTTGACGATCCTCAGCGGGAAAGTATGGGGGAAGCGTTGCTGAGCCTGGACGACGGAGGAGGCATTGCCGTGATCGCCGCAACCCGCCTGGCTACTGCCGCCAGCAACGCCCTGCTCAACCAGAAGGTGTACGACGTGCTCCTGACCGATACGACGCTGTCAATATCTGAAGCCCTGTACGTGGCCAAACTGGACCGACAGTACCCCGGTCCGTACCAGAAACCGAACGATCAGAAGTACGTTTACCTGGGCGATCCCTGCGTCCGGCTGGCCCTGCCGAAGCTGGATATAGAGTTCACCGAAGTACCCGACAGCCTGACCGCCCTGTCGCGGACGCGGGTACGGGGACGGGTTGTGGACGGAGTCGGGCAGGCAGTGCCGGACGACGGCACGCTGCTGGTCAACGTGATCGACAGTGATCGCCGCAGGCTCTTCCGGCTGGACGAGAGTGACACCGCGGGAATTTCGTACACGGTCCGGGGACCCTCGCTATTTCGCGGGTCCGCCACCATCACCGGCGGGACGTTTGATTTCGAGTTTATCACGCCGCTTGATGTCGGCTACGGTGGAACGGGAGCCTCAATTACCACCTACGCCATTCTTGATACCATCGACGGCCTGGGGCAGAAAGACAACATTGTCATCCGAGATTCCGTGGCCGTCAGCCAGGACTCCACAGGGCCGGGAATCGCCTATTCTATTGCCGGCCGCAGGAATTTTGTAAGCGGTGACGTCGTCTCGAGGGATGACGTGCTGCAGATCAGGCTTACGGATCCCTCCGGCGTAAACCTGGCTGACAACCTTGGCCATGGAATCACTCTGGAGATCGACGGCCGGGCCGAAAACCAGAGGAATCTGACGGATTTGTTTGAATACGACCGGGATTCGATCACTACCGGCATGCTTGAGTATCCGCTGGCGTCGCTTGACGCCGGTGGCCACCAGTTTGAGATCAAGGCCTGGGATAACGCCAACAACGTGTCCGTGGCCCGGTTTTCCGCTGAGCTCGCCTCGGGATTCCAGCTGGCCATAAACGACCTGCTCAATTACCCGAACCCGATGAACGAGCGGACGACGTTTTACTTTGAATTAACCCAGCCGGCAGAGCGCTTTTCCATGGAGATTTTTACGCTGTCCGGCAGGAGAATCTGGTCGGTTACCCACTATGGTCTGGCTGCCGATAATTATCCTAATGGCGGAATTTCCCTCGTCTGGAACGGCCGCGACGTAGACGGCGACCGCGTGGCAACCGGCGTATACATCTATAAAGCCTCGGCGCGGCCGCAGTCCGGCGGTGAAGGGGTCGAATCTTTTGGCAAAGTAGTAGTCGTAAACTAATATCTCGGAGACACAAGAATGAAACACCACCCACTCAATCCGGCAATCCTGACCGTACTGCTAGTCCTGGTACTTGCCTTGAATAGCTTTGCTGAAGTCTCGAACACGGCGGTACTCTTTCTGCGCATCGCGGCGGGTTCGCGGGCGGCGGGTATGGGTGAGGCCTTTGTGGCGGTTGCCGACGACGGTACGGCGACTCACTGGAACCCGGCCGGCCTGGGCGACTATCCGCTGGCCCACTCGTGGCTGAACGCCGACGTTCCGGAAGAGCTCGGCTCGATCCAGGGCATAGCGACCGTGAAGACGGGCAGAGGCTCCAATTACATGGCTTACGATATCTGGGCCATCGCCGGCGGCCGGTTGATACGGTACGACACCAAGGGCTGGCAGACCGGAGAGGTCTTTCACACCAAGACCGATGAGACGGTGGCGAAGAAAGTACGTGACTATTTCGACGTGACCAGCGAGGCGCGCCTTGAGAAGATCATTCTGCAGGTCGCGGCCACCAACAATCGTGGCACGTATGATGAGCTCGTTCAGATGAGAGATCGGGTCATGGCCGTGGTCCCTCCCGACTACGACGATCTGGGTTCTTTGCAGGTCGGTTTTGACACACTTCTGACCGGGTACAACCTCTGCCTGCTGAAATGGGACCAGGTGGACAAGCTGAAGGACCACGTCCGTAAGGGGCTTGAGGACAGTGTCCTGACTACCGAGGAGATCGAACGCATCAACTTCGCCGTCGAGAAGTCGGTCGGGCGCTTCATTCCGGAGGCTCTGTCAATGCCGTATTCGGCCGTGCTCACCGGCGAACTTACGGCCATTTCTTCGGACGGCGATCTTCTGATCGTCGGCACCAGCGACGGCCTGCTGCAGTACAGCGGCTTGAAGTGGCGGCGATTCGGCCTTGAGGACGGTCTGCCGTCCGACCGCGTGACCTGCCTGCACAGCGTCGGTGCCCGGACCCTGGTCGGCACGGATAAGGGCGTGGTCGCGTACAACGGTGCTCAGATCGCTCAACTGGAAGCGATCGATAGCCTGCCTGCCGGTGCAGTCGAGGCCATTGGCGCCTCCGGGCTGGATGCCGTTTACGCCGTGGTCAACCACGACCTGTACTTTTACGACGGCAGCACCTGGTCAAACTCGATGCCGTATACGGTCGCGCTGGATGAGTCACCGGAAACGATTGCGCGGAGGTATGCCCTGTACGGTTCGCCGGAGGAGACTGAAAAGTACATCGCCAAGCTGGCCGTCGTCAACCAGCCGGCCGATGCTGAGGCGGGGACTGAAAGCAGCATGTCACTGTCGCCCGGCGCCGTCATCGCCGCGCCCTACCTTGCCGAACTCAAGGGAACGGTGCGGTCGCTTCAAGTCGGGGTAGACGGCCGAGTCTGGCTCGGGACCGATCTCGGCGTGCTGATATTCGATCAGGACAAGTGGGAGGTGCCCGGCTACCAGCGTCAGGCCGTGACTCCCGAAGACACATACGAATCCCTGGCCATTCGGGACGTCGCGGCAACCGAGGAACAGAAAGAGGCATACCTGGCCCGCTTCCGCGAACTTAACGACCTCACCGGCGAGGAGTTGGAGGTCGGTCGTGAAGTGCTGGTTTATGCCAACCCCGCGGCTGCTCCGGTCCGGCAGATCAAGAGTAACGACGCCGCCGTGTACGTTGCCACTTCGGGCGGGCTTCTTGAGTATGAAGACGAGGTATGGAGCCGGGCTTCGGTCGGTAACCTTGGCCACGAGCCGATGGTTGACGTCGCCTCCATCGACGCCGAGATCTGGTTCGCCAGCCCGACCCGTGTCATGACCCGGGCCAGGGGCCGGACGGAAATCTCGCTGATGCACGTCAACTGGCTGCCCGAACTGGCTGACGACCTCTACTACGAGTTTGCCTCCTTTGTCAAGAGCACCGAAAGCTGGGGGACGTTCGGCGGGAACGTTACCTTCCTCTCGTACGGCACTCAGGTCAGGACTGATGCCGAAGGCAATGAACTTGGAGAATTCTCCTCTTTCGACGTGGCCGTTACTCTCTCCTACGGCACGCGGCTGACGAACACCCTCACGGGCGGCGTCTCGGCCAAGGTTATCTACTCTCGCCTGACCGATCAGGGTCAGAGCCACGAGAAGGGTGACGGCAAAGCGACCGCATTTGCCGTGGATCTCGGCCTGCTCTACCGGGTCAACCCGCGCCTGACCTTCGGCACCGCGATTACCAACATCGGGCCGAAGATCTTGTATTCGGACGCCGGCCAGCGTGATGACCTGCCGCGTAACCTCGCGCTGGGGTTGGCTTACAAGTTGATTCAATCCAGCTATAACCGGTTGATCGTCACCGCCGAAGTGAACAAGATCATGGTTGGCCTGGATGATGGCCTGGGCGAGGAGTTCAGGCAACTCGTGCTCAACGGCGGGGCCGAGTTTACCTATGCCAATATGTTTGCCGTCCGGGCCGGGTATATCTACGATCAGGAAGGCAAGATCAAGACCATGACCGTGGGTGCCGGCGTTGCGTTGCTCAATCGATTCAAGTTTGACTTTGCCTACATTCCGAGCAACGAGGACGTCTCACTGGCCAATACCCTGCGAGTGTCGCTGTCCATACTGCCGTAAGAGGTTGAAGGTGTCACGATTCGGAACATGGATGATCCGGCAGGTCGTCTGCGCGCTTTTGCCGTTCCTGGCCGTTGGCGCAGCGGACGGTGACGGACTGCTGTACGGCAGCAAGCAGCAGGTTGCCGATAATCCGGGCGATAACCGCGTGCAGCATCGTTGTCTGACCCCGGAGATCCCCGCCGCCACCTTCATTCCGCTGGAGCGGGAACATCCCTGGTCCCTTCCGAAGCAGGCGCTCGCCGCAGACTTCGAGACCACCGTCCGGTGCCTGGTCCTTCGGTTCAACTTCCAGTACGAGGACCCGGACAATCCCAACACGACCGGCCGGGGTCGTATGGATTTCTCGCCTCACCCGCTGCCGAACGAGTTTAATTCGGCCACGTCGGAGGATTCCATCGAGTACCTTCAGCGCGTGGGGCATTTCATCGATCCGCCGCCGCACGACTCCGCGTATTTCAACCGTCATATGCGCGCTCTGCGCACCTACTGGGAGACGGTTTCGGAAGACAAGATCACACTGGACTGGGATATCTTCCCGCTCGCCGGGGATTCGGCCTACGAGTTGCCGTACGCCATGAATCACTACGGGCGGTGCGATTTCGACGACGTGGTCGAGGGCCTGGAACAGTTTTTCCTTGACTGTATCCGGCTTGCCGACACCGTGCATCTTCTGGACACCAACCATGCGGACATCGATTTTTCCGCATACGACGCGATATTGCTTTTCCACGCCGGGTCCGACCGCCAGAACGATGTCGGCTTTCCGCCCACGTGCAACGATCTTTTCACCGGCTTTATTCGTTTCGGTGATTCCGTAGCCGTCGACGGCGGTGCGTACTTCGTCAGGACGGCCCTCATGGTGCCGGAGACGGCGGTCCAGGATAACAGGGCGACCGCGCTTAACGCCGTGCTGGCGCATGAGTTCGGCCACCAACTGGGGCTCGTTGACCTGTATAATACGCGCAACTTTTTCAGCCAGCTCGGGGACTTCGCCCTGATGGACAACAACGGCTTCGGCACGGGGGTTGATTTCGGCTTCCCGGCCGGCTACGCCTTCGGCACCACGCCGCTGTATCCGATGGCCTGGTCGCGCGCCCACTTAGGCCTGGTGCCCGTAGTAGATTTCCGCCGGGCGGATTCCATCCAGGTGGTGGCGGCCGAGGTACTCTCACATGGGATCAAGATCGCGCGCGTGCCGATATCGGAAACTGAATACTATCTCATCGAGAATCGGAATATCGATATCGACGGTCTCCAGGCGGGATCCCAGTTCGATACCCTCACCAACGTCATTCTCGGCCCGGCCAGGCGGGAGCCCGACAACTCCATCGTACTGACCGGCGAATACGATTTTCTCATGCCCGGCTCCGGCCTGCTCATTTTCCACGTCGACGAGGCCGTGGCATCGCTGGATTATGACGGTGACGGAGAACCGAATTTCTTTGATAACGACCTGCAACTGGACCCGGACCGGAAATTTATCACGCTCGTGGAAGCTGACGGCCTGGTCAATTTCGGCGGCTACTACCGGGCCGGTTTCGGCCGGGCCGAGGATATGTTCCGCGACGACCGGCAGAACAGCTTCACGCCGAACACCAACCCGCCCGCGATTGACAATTCCGGAAACAACACGCACGTGCACGTAACGGACATCAGGCGGGCCTATGACGACAGTAAGCCCAAGGACCCGTACGTCGACAGCATTATGCTGTTCAGACTCAGGACCGACAAGCTGGCCGAGAATTTTCCGATCCGCGCCGGTGTGCCCGTAAAAGGGCTGTCGCCGGTTGCGGATGATCTTAACGGCGACGGCGTTGACGAGATACTCGTGGCCTCGGGGAAGCTGCTCTCGGCGTTCACCTCGTCCGGGGACGACTTCCTTGAGCTGGTCGATCCCTGCGCCGCTTGCCCCACCTATTACGATACCATGATTACGTCCATCAATCGTCGCACGTCGTATCAACCTCTCAAGGGTTACCCCGTGCCGCTGTACGTTGAAGCGGACCAGCCCATCACCGCCGGTCCGGTGACGGGTGATTTCGGCGTTGCGGCGGGCGACAAGTACGTGGCTATCGGATATCCCCTTGATACGTTCGGACTGAATTTCAACGTGGTGCTTTACGGAGCACGGGACGACGACGATGACGGGCAGGCCGACGGCGTTGACGCCATCACCACGGTCGGACGACCGATGGAGCTTTCCTTTGGTGACCGCCTGTACGTCCTGACCGACAGCGGCAAGGTGTATCGCCAGGATTCGCTGTTTTTCGCACCGTCGAATCCCACCTTTGAGTTGTCCGATGACGTATACTACGGCGTCTGCCGTCTCGGCGGTCGGTTGGTTGTGCTCGGTGGGAGGGAGGCCGTCACCGGCGTCGGCGCCGCGACGACTGTTCACTGCCTCGATGATTCGGTGTACAGTTACCTGTTGCCCGGCAGCTACATCTACGGACCCGTCACGGTTGACGTCAATCGCGACGGCCGGCCGGAAATCGTTGCCTTCTCGGAGGACGGGGACGCCGTCTACTTGACGGTGGACACGACCAATCGGGCACCCTCGTTCTCGATTCTGAAGCAGAAGGAGACCGGATACCGGATCACCGTAAAGCCGTCGATCGCCGACGTGGACCTTGACGGCCGTCCGGACGTCATCACCGCCGGGCCGAACGCGGTTTATGCCTTCGGCGGCGGATTGAACCTGAAAACGGATTTCCCTATTGAGATTGATGACCGTTTTACGGATGCGGAGGTCATCACGACCGTCGTTGTGGCCGACATACAGCGGGGCGGTCTGCCCGAGTTGATCCTTTCGACCAGTGCCGGCAATTTCTATGCGTACGGCCAGCAGCTTGCGGCGGGTTTCCCTCTCAATTCCGGCGAGCAGGCCCGGGTGTATTCCGACGGGGCGGCGGTCGTGTTTCATGATTCGACCGGCGGAAGGCTTGGCTACCTCGGCGGCGACGGCTGGTTCTACGCCTGGGAAGTCGATGCCGACACCGTGAGGAATTTCTGGCCGATGTCCGGCGGCACGGCCTCCGGCGCCTTTACCTTCGACCAGTCGCTCCTGCCGGCCGAACAGACGTTTGCCAAGAGCTTTCCCGATGAGCGTTTTTACAACTATCCCAACCCCGTGCTTGACGGCCGCACGACGATTCGTTATTTCCTTGGTGAGACGCCCGATCGCGTGACACTGAACATCTATGACCTGTCCGGTGAGCGGATCGCTCGTTTTACCGGTCCGACGGCCGGTGGTACTGACAACGAAGTCATCTGGGAGTGCGACGGCGTAACGGGCGGCGTGTATCGTTGTGTGATCGAAGTGGATTTCGGCGGGCAACGGCGCACAGCCTTTACGGACATAGCCATCATAAGGTAGGAGGCCTCGAGTGACGAACCGACGCGGACGGATATCGATCCTGATCATGGGCACGGTGCTGGCGGTGATGTACGGCCTGGCCGATGCCTCAACTGTGCGCAGCTCCGTTTTCGACCGCGGTCTGCAGGAGATCAGGGTCGCATACTCTGCTTCCGCTCTTGCCGCTCAGGACGTCGACGTCGGTGACCAGGCAGGCGGCGAATCCGTGAAGGTCGGTGCAGCCAGTGGCCTCAAGCGGCGATCACCGGCCAAGGCGTTTGCGCTGTCTTTGGCCGTGCCGGGCCTCGGCCAGTACTACCTGGGCAGCCGCGTCAAGTCGGTGCTGTTCTTCGGAGCCGAGATAGCAGTCTGGACGCTGCACTTTACATGGCTCGCCGACGGCGGGGACAAGACGGATCTATTCGAGGCTTACGCCGACACGTACTGGGGGGGAAGTCGCTACGTTTACTTTCTCGAGACAGTGTATGGCGTAAGCAACGACCATGAGCTGGATCCCGGGGAGCCCGGAATGACTCACAACCTGCCCGATACCAAGACTCAGCAGTATTATGAGATGATCGGCAAGTATGACCAGTTCGGGTGGGGCTGGGCAGACGCCTACGCCAACGGCAACCCCGGGGACACCGTGAACTCGACTACGTATTCGCTGCAACCTATCGACGTCGTCAAACCGGACTCACCCCTCCGCGACAAGTACGAGGATATGCGGCACGATGCCAACCGGACACTTGATCGCGCCAACAAAATGATCATGGTCTCGATGGCCAACCGGCTTATCAGCGCTTTCGAAGCGTACTTCGCGGCCAAGAGCGCCAACAGCCGCATCAGGGAACAGGACAGCGAATTCGGACGGATAGGCGTGAAAGCACAGCTTTGCTCCTACACCTCCTTCAATGACACGCCGTTCCTGAAAGTGAGCTACAGGTTTTGAGCATGTGTAAACGTGCGGGCATGAAGAGACTGGTAGCCATAGCGGTCCTGTGGGCCGCGACCTCGGCGGCCGCCCGCACCGTCCAGTTGAAACCTACGCCCGTCCGGGACGCGCTGGACGCCTCCATCCGCGAGTACGCCCTTGCCGGTGAATTCGACCGTGTCAATGATGCCTCCGCCGGCACACAGCCGTCCGGAGAACCTGCGTCGCCGGCCGGCAGATCGGTTTTCAAGGCCGGCCTGCTGTCAGCGCTGGTGCCCGGCGCCGGTGAGTATTACCTCGGCAATCGGGGTAAGGCGCGGTTCTTTTTCGCGGCCGAGGCGCTGACCTGGCTCGGATACATCTCCTTCAGAACGTATGGGAACTGGAAGCGGGACGACTACATTCGTTATGCGTCCGTGCATGCCAACGCACAACTGGAGGGCAGGGAGGATGATTTCCTCGACCTGGTCGGATTCTATGACGATATCGATCAGTACAACTCCCTGGCCCGCGTACTTGACCCCACCCGTCCCTACCTCGAGGACACTCCAGAAAACCACTGGCGATGGCACACCCTCGAGGATAGGTTTGCCTTTCGTCACCTCAAGAATCGCAGCCGTGACGCCTACCTGCGCGCTAATTTCATGATCGGGGTCGCCATCGTGGACAGACTGATTTCGGTGGTGGACGCGGTGCGCGACGCCAGGCGGATGCAGCGGCGTCTGGATGGGTCCTTTTCGCGGCATGACGACCGTAGAGTGCGAATTGCGGTGAACCCCCTGGCGGCCAGGAACCAGGTCACCCTGACTATCCTTACGGGTTTCTGATCATGCAACGCAACGCCCTCAGTCTTGTCCTGTCGGCATTATGTCTGTTCCTGGCAGGGTGCGGCGGCGCACGCAGAGCGGTGCCCGAATCTCGGCCGGTCGTCAAACGACCGCTTGCCCTGCTGGTCTCGCAAGAGATATCCGGCCGGATTCTTCAGCAAAGGTTGAGCGAGCCGTTCGGCCTGGCCGTGGACAACAGCGGGACGTTGTACGTGGCCGATGCCGGCAACAACCGGATCGTACATTTCAACAGTGACCTGGACCCGGATCGAGACTTCGGCGGATACGGCAGCCGCCCCGGGCTGTTTGACGGCCCGGGATTCATGGTCGTCGACAACAGCCTGAACCTGCTGGTCTCGGACGGCGGCAATCGCCGCGTGGCCCGATGCGACGGCAAGCTCAACTACGTCAACGAAATCCAACTTGTAGACGACGAAGATCCATTGAAGTTCGGGCTCATTTCCGGAGTCGCGGTGACTGACTATGGTGAGGTCTGGGTGGCCGACCGGGAAAACAACCGCGTAGCCGTGTTTGACAACCTCGGTCGCTTCGACCGCTTCATCGGAGAGTTCGGTTACGCCGGGGGGGAACTATCCAGCCCCGAAAAGATCTACCACGATGCCGGGGGGCCGTTTGTGGTCTGCGATGCCGGCAACGGACGTCTGGTCTTCTACGATGATTACGGCAATTACTCCCACCAGCTTGCCGCTGACGCCTTCGACTACCCCATAGCCCTCGCAGCCGATCGCCAGCGGCACTACTGGGTGCTGGACGGCCGCAGCGGCGTGCTGTTCTGCTTCTCGCTCAGCGGCGAACCGCTGTTCAGGGCGGGGCCCCTTCTGCCCGGCACCAGTCTGTCATTGCGGAAACCATCGGACGTTGCCGTGCTGCGCGATGGCCGCCTTGTTATT
Organism: Acidobacteriota bacterium; assembly: GCA_035529075.1. Classification (NCBI taxonomy): domain Bacteria; kingdom Pseudomonadati; phylum Acidobacteriota; species Acidobacteriota bacterium. Next base: position 359,321 of record DATKXK010000014.1, read on the forward strand.
GCTGACACCGGCAACCACCGGTTGCTTGTTTGTACGGTCGTCTATGAAGAACCCTGACGTCCCAGCGCTATGTGCCAGGTGTCCGCGAAAGCCATACTTCTCTCAGCCGGAATCCTGATTGCTTTACCCGTTCGATCTCATGCGCGGACGGATCTGCGCCTGATCGGCGGCGAGATCTCGGAGCGCGTCACCACCGGCTCGCCGCATATCTTCTCCGGCTCGGACACCCTACGGCTCAACGGCAGGCTTCTCAGGCCCGGAATCGATTACCGGTTTGTAGTCGGTGAAGGGTACTTCGACCTGTCCGGACTGGTGCCCGGCGGTGACGACACTTTGCAGGTGATCTATGAGCGAGTGCCCGCCTGGCTGGCCCGGTCGTACGGCCGACCGCTTCCCCGGGCGGTTCCGGCGGCACAGGGCGCGCCGTCCCTGTCATTGCCACGCCCCGAAAAACCGCCCGCCGGTTCCTTCGGCTCCCGCGTGAAGCTCTCAGGAGCCAAATCCTTCAGGCTGTCGGCACGTTCGGCGGGCGCTTCTGAATTCGGTCAGTCCCTTGACCTGACCCTGGCCGGCGAACTGGCCGAAGGTGTGCAGGTGGCCGGCTCAATATCGGATCGTGGTTTCGATCCCGCCTACGGCACGGCCAACAGCCGGCTGAGTGAACTGGACAAGGTCAACCTCGCCCTGACTTCCCGGCGGCTTACGGCGCAGATTGGAGATATCGCCGTGGCTGATCCCGGCCGCGGCCCTGGGGGCAAGGCGATCTCCGGAGCTTCGTTCAAGCTGACGTATCCCCGCTGGCACGTGCACGGAACCGCCGCTCGGCCCCGGGGAACGTATACGAGCTTCGAGTTGACGGGCCAGGACGGTTCTCAGGGACCTTACCAGATAGGCGAGGGGAGCCGGGCACGCCCCATTGTGCCCGGTTCGGAATCGGTCTGGCTGGACGGGCGGCTGCTGGAACGTGGGGCCGGCAAGGATTACACGGTTGACTACCCCACCGGCAGGATCACGTTCAACGCCAATCGGCCTATAGACGGGCGCTCGCGAATAGAAGTCGACTATGAACCCCGGATGACCGAGTACAAAGGGGAATTGCTGGCTTTCGGAACCGGTGGACAGTCCGAGGATTCAACCCTTTTCTTCTCGGCCGAGGTGCTTCGGGAGGGCGACGACAAGGATCAACTGCTCTCCGGCGACCTTTCGGACACTGACCTCGCGCTTCTTGAGGCGGCCGGAGATTCGGTTGCGGCGCGCTCCGGTGTGATACCGGACAGCACGGGGTCGTACGCACTGGTAAATGACAGTCTGCCGGATTCGGTGTATCAGCACGTAGGTGAGGGCGAGGGTGACTTCAGTGTCACTTTCAGCTTTGTCGGCAGGGGCAAGGGTGACTACAGGTTCCTCGGCTCCGACAATTATGAGTACGTCGGTCCCGGGCAGGGTGACTACCTGCCGATCGTCGTAGTGCCGGCGGCACGACGGACGTCCCGTTACAGCACGGTCATAGGCTTACGCCCCCGGGGGCTGGGGGAGCTGCGGCTCGACCTGCGCGCCTCGCGGTTCGACCGCAATCTCTGGTCGTCGCGTGATGATAATGACAACGACGGCATCTACTACGATTTGCAGTCTTATAAAGAGTGGCAGGCCAACGGCCGCACAAGCTTTGTGAAGGCGCACCGCCGCATTCGCCAGGCTGAATACAACGCCCGCGAGCGCATCAACCGGGCCGACTTCCGCCGCGATTTCCTCCTCCCGGAGGCGTTTGTTGCCGCCTCTGATGAAGCCCTGCACGATGTCAGCGCCTCGGTCAGCCCGTGGCGTGTCCTCTCCATCGGTGCCTCTTACGCCGACCTCGATTACGAGGGGGAATTCGATTCCCGATCCGGCGGCCTGGGCGCCGAACTGATTCCTCTCGACAGGTTGCGCCTGCACGGAGCCTGGCGGCGGGCCGTGGCTCGGCTGGCCGGCGCAAGCCTTTCGGGCGACGGGACCCTGACCCGGTTCGACGGCGGTGTGACCGTGGAGCCGTCCGAGGGAAGCGCCGTCTCCGCCGCATACGAGAGGGACGTGCGACGAAACGAATACTCCACCGAGCCGCGCGGTACGCGTTTCAACCGTGTCCGTCTGGGGCTGTATCGTGAGCAGGACGACGTGCAGTACGAGTACTTCGCCGAGGATTCTCTGAGCACCGGCTGGTCACAATCGCTGGTCCGCAATCGCGTCAGTGCCACGTCGAATCGTCAGATGGGCGTGCTCAGCTACGACGCGGCGGTCTCATACCAGTGGCTCAGGCAGCCCGACCTCAGAGGTGAGAATTTCCTGAGCAGGCTGAACCTGCGGTACAACAACGTACGCCGCAGGCTCATACTGGGTGCAGGATACCAGGTATCCGATGAACGGAGGAACGCACGCGGTATCACCTATCTTGAGGTTGAGCCGGGACAGGGGAATTTCTCGCGGGAAGATGGCCAGTTCGTCCCCGATCCGGACGGCAAGTATATCCAGGTCGAGGAGATTCTGTCCGATGACGCGCGGGTCCGACGCGGCGACAAGAGCTTCCACATCGACAAAGACTGGCGGCTGATCCTGGTGCGTTTCACCTCGAATATCGAAGAGGAATTGCTCGAGGGCGGCCAAAGAAACCTGTGGTGGGTGCTTCCCTTCTACAGCGACGAGAGCCAGCCGTACCTTTATTATAACCGGCGTTACAATGCGGACGTGCGCCTTTTCCCGGTACGGGCCTTCTATGCGCTTAACCTCCAGTTCGCACAGGACCTGGAGAAACGTGACATAGCGGGGACAACGCGCCGCCGACGCGATACGCGGGGGGCCGTGTCCCTGAAACAGTCCCTTGTCAACACCTTCGTCGAGGAAAGTGCTGAGTTCTTCGAGAACGAGCGGGACGCCTACTTCACGGGTGCGGGCGAAATCAACGGCTACAAGCTGGGGCTGTCAGTGCGCCAGGCCGTCGGCAGGGGCGAAGTCAGCGGCGGCGGCACCTTTCGACGGGCCGAAACGAGCCTGGACGAAACCTCGGTGCAGTATGCCCTCACGGCTGGTTTTCGGGCGGTCCTGCTCAGCCGTGGAGAACTTCGCCTGTCCACGGAACTGTACCGGCAGAACCTTGACAACCTGGCCGGGCCGCCGTCCTTCCGGCTTACAGACAACCGCCCCGGCGAGCGCGGTGCGCTCTGGTCGCTGTCCTTGCGCTACGGTGTCAAGTCCGGCGTGCGGGTGAATCTCTCCGTCAACGGCCGGCACGCCGACGACCGGACTGCGCGTGTGGTGGCCCGCAGCGAGGTGGTGGCAAGCTTCTGAGATGCTTATGCGAGTATCATTGCTTATACCGGTTGTCCTGCTGATCACAACCACCGTCTGCGTGGGGGTCGAGATGACGTATGAAGGCACCCCCCCTGCAAAGGACGTAAGGCTTGAACGATACCTGAAGCAACTTCAGCAGGCCGGGGTCCGCCCGCAGGATCTGGCCGATTCGGCCGCGGCACACCTTCGCGACGCCGGCTACCTCGAGGCACGGGCCGTTCTTGCCGCCGATACCCTCGTCGTTGCGGCCGAAAGCCGATATCGGCTTGAACGGTTTGTAGTGACGGCGGACAGCACGTACGAGTTCTCGCCGGAGGGACCTTTTACCCGAGATCATCTCGGTGAGGCCGTAGACAGGCTGCTGGACCGCTATCGAGATATGGGCTACTTCTACGCCACGGCGCGGGTCAGCGCAGTGTCACGACACAGCCGGCAGGTCACGGTTGATCTGCAACTCGAACCGGGGCCGGTCGTGACGATTGCCGACAATACTTACACCGGTCTTACACGCACCCGGGCGGACCTGGTGTCAAGGTACCTGCCGGTAGGACGGGGTGACACCTTGCGAGCAGCGCTCATCGAGCAATGCGAGCAGGCGGCTGAAGAGATCGGGTTTGTCAGGTTTGAGCGACCGGTGGGCATCCGGCCTCTGCCCGGGTATACTGAGGCGGATCTTGATTTCACGTTTCAGGAAAGGAAGCAGGTCGGCTTCGAAGGGGGCGGCGGCTACGTGCCCGACGATGCCGCAGGGCTTTTATGGCATCTGAACCTTTCCCTGCGTAATCTCTTCGGCGACGGCCGGGAGATTGCGATTCGCTCGGATCGACGCCAGAGGGGCAGGACGATTCTGGATGTCGGCTACCGCCAGCCGCTGTTTCTGCTGGGCGTCGGCCAGGCCACCCTGAACGTCGCCACCCGCGACTACCGTGATCAGTTCTACGAGTTCAGCCTGAGTACGGAGTATACAACCCGTATCCTGCGCTCGTACACGAGTGGCCTTGGCCTGGGGTGGAAACGCGTGGAGCCTGCTGACGCCGGCCCCGGATATTCTCGCGTCGCGGTCGACTATTCGCTGGGAGCGACGAATCTGGACAACCGCTACAACCCGTCCGGCGGTCTGGCTCTCGCCTGGCGAATTACGTACGCCTATCGCCAGTACTCGGCCACCGGCACCGACGCGGGCGGACGGCGAAGGGCCTACAACGAGACGCGCAACGACTTGGCACTGGCCCTGTACTTCCCGCTGGCGTCACCGCTGGTGGTGCATTGCGCTCTGAACTACAGCGGCCTGGAGACCGCTGAGCCGCTGGTGCCTGAATCGGAACTGACCTTTGTCGGCGGGCCGGGAACGATCCGCGGATTCCGTAACGAGCAGTTTGTCGCTCAGCGAACCGCCTTCGGTACCCTCGAACCGCGCCTGAGGTTCGCTCAGGCTTTTGTCTTTGCCTTCTGTGACGCCGCGTATATCAACCGCCCCGTGCCTGCCGGTGACGGCGTCGAGACCGATGAGTTCTACCGGTTCGGTTACGGCCTGGGGTTTGCCGTCTTGGACAGCCGGCGTTCGCTCAAGGTATCGATCGGCTGGAACCGGGAGCTGTCGTTCGATCAGCCGCGCCTTTCGATTGAACTGGCCACCGACCTGTAAAGGCACGCCGTCAGGTTCGGTCGCATCCGGCGGCCTTCGCCAAACCACTGCATTGTTATCATCGAACGCGGGCAGGAGACCGGCATTATTGTTGACTGCCCTACCGCAGCGGCGTATCGTTTCGCGTGCAGAAACTCCTCGACGTTTTCAGGCTCATGCGCCTGGCCAACTGTCTTCTCGCTATGGTCGGCGTGGCCATCGGTGCCCGCATGGCCTGGCTGACGCCCGCCTATTACGGCCCGTTCGTAGCCGCCCTGGCCGCCTTCTTCGTCTGCGCCGGAGGCAACGTCGTGAACGACATAGTCGACGTCGACGTCGACCGCGTCAATCATCCTGACCGTGTTCTCGTTCGCGGGCGTCTCTCCGTGTCGTTTGCGCTCTGGATGTCGGTGGTACTGAACGTGCTGGCCCTGATATGCGCTATTGCGGTCAACTGGGTCGTGACGTTTGCCGTCGCCGGCGGCATCGGGCTGCTGGTCGTGTACAATCTCCGGCTGAAGAAAATCATGCTGGTGGGCAATCTGGTTGTCGCCCTCCTTGCCGGGCTGACCTTCATGACCGGAGGCTGGGCGGCTGATGCGGTTCTGACGATGGCGCTCCCGGGACCGCTCATTCCCGCCGTATACGCTCTTTGTTTCCATCTCGTCCGCGAGATTCTCAAGGACGTTCAGGATATCGAAGGAGACCGCCGCGCCGGGTACACGAGCCTGCCGATTCGAATCGGCACCTCGCCCTCGCTCATGATCGCACTGCTCGTATTTGCGGTCCTGCTCGTCCTTACCCTCATACCGGTGTGGATGCGATGGTTCGGCAGGACCTATGAGATAATCGCGGTGTATGTCACAGGGCTTCCGCTTCTGGCCCTGCTGATTTTCGTCTGGGGCAGTCCCCGGCCCTCGATGCTGCGGGTCGGGTCGGCGGCTCTGAAGGTGGGCATGGTTCTCGGGCTGGTCGCCCTTGCTGCCGCATAGGATCGGCTGAAACCAAAACCGCCGCGGACGGTATAATCTTTCGTTAAGCGGGTAGTAAATGGTCGACGTAACTAAAAACTTGACAGCGGCTTACGGGGTCCTTACTTGGTCGGGCCGTTGGTTCACTGGCATTGCGTAACTCACGGATCTCTGGAAACCGGTATGCTCTACAGATTGTTGTGCGCGCTCCTGCTCGTTCTGCCGGTCCCGGCCGCCATGTCGGCCGGTATCAGCATCTCACAGTCCATAGATAAGACCGAAACAGCCTTTGAGGACGTGGTGCATCTCGAGATCCGGCTTTCATGGCCCGGACCACAATCGGCGTACCTGTTCGACCAGCCCCTGAATCCGGTGTTTGACGGGTTCAAAGTTACGGAATTCTCGTCGTCCGTGTCCTCGACCGGCTCAGGCGAGAATGAGATCACGGCCAAGACGCTTCGTTTTACGCTCGCGCCGCGCTCATCCGGTATGGCGTCGATTCAGCCGCTGACCGTCAGCTACGTCTCATGGCCTGACAGCATTCCCGGGGAACTGGTTACCGAAGCCATGGTTGTAACTATCGCCGAACGCAGGCCGACGGCCCGCTCGGAATCGGGAGATTTCTTTACGCTTCCCCGTGTGCTCGGCGGTCTCGGCGTTATGATTGTTGCGGCGCTCGTGGTGGCGGTGGTGGTTCGGCGACGTAAACCGCCCGTGATCGTGAAGTCGGCCCGTGAGGTGTTCCTCGAGAATCTCTCCCGGCTCAGGGCCGAATGTGGAAATGACCTGAAAAAGCTGCAGACCGGCGTGTATAAACACCTGACGGACTACCTGGCCGGCGAATACCAACTGGACCTGGCCAACAGGACGGCTGACGAAGTGGCGGCAGCACTTGAGGATACCAACGTGTCACAGGCTCACCGCGAGAAAATCGTGGGCTGGTTGACCCGGGCGGAAAAAGAGAAATACAGTCCGGTTACCGGTGCGCCGGGTGAGACTGTGCGGCTCGAGGCCGAACTGCGCGAATTCTTTGAAAAAATGTAATCCTTGTAGAATTTCGGAGGACCGATGAGCATTGATATCCAGGAAATCCAGGCGAAAGTCGAGAAAGAGTCTTTCTTCGTTGAACGGCTGACCGCGCAGATCGGCGCGGTGATTGTCGGACAACGGTATCTCGTGGAACGCCTGCTGATTGGCATTCTGGCTGATGGTCACATACTTATTGAAGGTGTTCCCGGGCTGGCCAAGACGCTTTCGGTAAAGACGCTGTCGGATGCCATTCAGGCCAAATTCCAGCGGCTGCAGTTCACACCTGATCTTCTGCCCGCGGACCTGATCGGCACCATGATATACAACCCGCAGAAGGCGGAGTTTTTTGTAAAGAAAGGGCCGATCTTTGCCAACATTATCCTGGCTGACGAAATAAACCGTGCCCCTGCCAAGGTGCAGTCGGCCCTGCTGGAGGCGATGCAGGAACGCCAGGTCACTATCGGGGAGACTACATTCAAGCTTGATCAGCCGTTCCTGGTCATGGCCACTCAGAACCCCATCGAGCAGGAGGGCACCTACCCGCTGCCGGAGGCCCAGGTGGATCGATTCATGCTTAAGCTCAAGATCACCTACCCAAACCCGGGCGAGGAGCGGGAGATCATGGATCGCAACACCGGCCTTGGGACCGTCGCCGTGGATAAGGTTGTCAAGCCGGAGGATATTATGAAGGCCCGCGAGGTGGTCCGGTCGATCTACGTCGACGAAAAGGTCAAGGACTATATCGTCAATCTCGTCTTTGCCACCCGGGAACCGGAGAAGTACGGTCTGGCCGACACGAGTGACCTCATCGCCTTCGGCGCCTCGCCGCGTGCCAGCATCTATCTGAACCTGGCGGCCAAGGCGCACGCCTTTATGAAGGGGCGCGGTTATATCACGCCCGAGGATATCAAGGCCATCGGGGCCGACGTGCTCCGCCACCGTATCCTGCTCACGTACGAGGCTGAAGCGGAAGAAGTGACCAGTGACGATATCGTAAAGCGCGTCTTTGACACGGTCGAGGTCCCGTAAAGAAGATAGAGAATGATCCCCAAAGAGATTCTCAAGAAGGTCAGACGGATAGAGATCCGCACCCGCCGCCTGGTCAACGACTTGTTCTCGGGCGAGTACCATTCCACCTTCAAAGGACAGGGGATGGAGTTCGAGGAAGTACGGCAGTACGAACCGGGCGATGATATCCGGCTCATCGATTGGAACGTCACGGCCCGCACCGGCTACCCGTACATCAAGAAATACCGCGAGGAGCGGGAGCTCTCGGTGGTCCTGCTGGTGGACGCCTCGTCCTCCGGCCGGTTCGGGACCCGCACCCGGTTTAAGAGCGAGGTGGCCGCCGAACTGTGCGCGCTGCTTGCGTTTTCGGCCATCAAGAACAACGACAAGGTGGGGCTGATTATTTTCACCGACCGGATCGAGAAGTTCGTCCCGCCGAAAAAGGGCCGTGGCCACGTGCTGCGCCTCATTCGAGAAGTCCTCTATTTCCAGCCGGAAGGCGTTGGCACGGACGTTGTTGGCGCCATCGAGTACTTCAGTCGGGTTATCAGGCGCCGCTCGGTTGTCTTCCTGGTGTCGGATTTTCTTTCTGAGGGGTACCGGCGTCCGCTGCAGATCGCCAACAAGAAGCATGACATCATTGCTATCAGGATTTCCGACCCGCGTGAGTCGGCCTTTGATAATGTCGGCCTGATCGAACTGGAGGATATTGAGACGGGCGAGGTGGTGCTGGTTGACACGGCCTCGCGGCGGTTCCGGCGGGAATTTGCCGCCCGCGCCGGGGAGGATGATCGTAACCTGTCCAGAGAACTCCGGCTAATCAACCTGGATTTCATCAGCATTCGGACCGATCAACCGTACATTAACCCGCTGATCAATTTTTTCAGGATGAGGGAGAAAAGACGGTAATGGCTACGGTGGTGCGACACACCTTCGCGGCGCGCCTGGCGGTTTTGGCTTTTCCGTTGGTCGTGGCCGCGTTGCTGGTGGCCTGTCAATCCGAAAGCGCACCGGATGAGGCTGAGATGACGCTGCGCAAGCAGTTGGCCGGGGAACTGCGCGACAACAAGCTGTTCGAAGCAGCCATCGAGGAATATCGCGCCATCCTGCAATTCAAGGGAGTCCCCCCACGGCAGATGGCGAATATAAACTACCTGATCGCTCGCATCTATTTCGAAGACCTCAAGGACTACCCAAAGGCTGCCTCCTACTATATGCGGGCGCGCGCCCTGGATCCCGAGGGTTCGTTCATGGCCGAGGCGTCGCAGAACCTGGTCGCGTCGCTGCAGAAGATGGGTAACGTGGTCGACGCCAGGCGGGAACTGGCCGCGGCCGCCGACGTTGACGGTCAGCCCAGGTCGCCGGACGACGTGCCGGTGGCCCGCATCGGCGAAGAGCCGGTGTGGCGCTCGGAGGTTGAACGGGCCATACAGACCCTGCCCCCGGAACTGCAGGAACGGATACTGACGCCTGAAGCAAAAGTGGAGTTTGTTCGCCAGTACGTGGGTGTCGAACTGCTGTACCGGGCCGCCGCCCGTGAGAATTACCTGAGCCATCCCGAAATCGTCCGGCAGCAGGAACAGGTGGTCAGGAAGCTCGTGGTCGACAAGTACCTCGTCGATAAGGTGATCCCGCAGATCAGCATCGACACGCTCGACGTTCGTAACTACTACCTGGCCCATCAGGGCGACCGGTACGACGACAAACCCTACGATTCCGTCCGGGCGCAGGTGTTCCTGGACTATCAGCAGGAAAAGGCGGAGACCGCCTACAGCGAGTACATAAACCGTCTGGCCGAAGGGGAACGGGTTGAGTTCCTCGACTACAACTGGTGAGGCGTAAGGTGAGTGTGATCGATATCAGGAAGTCGCACCGTCGGATGACGGCCGCCCTTGTCGGCCTCGTCGTTTGCCTGGTCGGCGTCGTGCAGGGGGAAGAACCGGCCGACACGGTAGGCTCCATGCCGGGCATCGAGGTCGCAACCTCGGTGGACGTCGCGGAGATCTACATCGGTGACCTCATTACCTATACGATTTCGATCACGTACGACTCCACGTACGAGCTGATCCCGCCGCCGCTGGGGGCCAACCTGGGCGCCTTCGACGTTAAGGATTACGAGCCGGATGTCACGACAAAACTTTCCGACGGGCGAAACCGGAGCGTGACGGTCTTCCGTCTGACGACGTTCACGACCGGCGACTACGTCATTCCGCCGATGCCGCTCTTGTTCACGCTGCCGGACAGCAGCAGAAAAGTGATTTTGGCCGAGCCGGTACCGATCACGGTAAAGTCGCTGCTCGCCGAGGCCGTTGATTCGCTCGATATTCGACCGTTGAAGGCCCAGTACGAGTTTCAGCGCGGGCTCAACCGGCTATACGTGGTGCTCGGCCTCGCTCTGCTCGTGCTCGTGGCCGGCGGTGTGCTCTGGCTGGTCGCTCGCAAGCGCAAGGAGCGACGGGCGCCGGTCGATCTTCGCCCTCCCTGGGAAATCGCCCTGGAGAAGATGGCCCTGCTGCAGGAGAGAAACCTTCCCGGATCGAGTGCGTTCAAGAGCTACTACTACGAGTTGACCGAGATTGCCCGGGAGTACCTTGGTCGGATGTACCGGACGTATGTGCTGGAGATGACCACCGAGGAGTTCCTCGAGTATTTCCGGGACGTTGCCACTCCGGACGGACTCCGGAACGGCATGATTAATTTTCTCGGACATGCCGACCTGGTCAAATTCGCGAAATTCGTTCCCGAGAAGCTCCGCGCCGAATCCGACTTCCAGTTTGTGCATGATATGATCGATGAAGTGCGCGAAGATTACGAACGGCGACAGCCGGAGGAGATGGCCCTCGGCGGCTCCTCGACCGGCCGCGTCGCCGTGACGGGTGGGGAATCCTGATGAGTACGCTCGAGTTCTACGGCCTGGGCGTGAACCTTTTCGACGTCTTCGACACCACGGTGCCGCCCACGGTGATTTTCCTGCTCGGTGCCCTGCTGATGATGGGCATGGCTTTCTACTATTTCCGTCGAAAGCGCGTCCGGTCGGCGACGGTGAAGTACTCGGACGTCAGGATCGTCAGCCGGGCGGCCCGCTCCGGGCGTAAGAAGTACCGCGTGGCGGTAGTGGTTCTTCGTCTGGCCGCTGTCGCCTTGTTCGTTGTGGCTTTCGCAAGGCCGCGGTCCGGCACCGAGGTCCGCGAGGTCACGTCCGAAGGCGTGGACATCATGATTGCCCTGGACGTGTCCTCCTCGATGCAGGCCGAGGATTTCAAACCGCACAACCGCCTGTATGTGTCCAAGGAAGAGATCAAGAAGTTCATCAACAAGCGGGTCAACGACCGCATCGGCCTGGTCGTGTTCGCGCGCCACTCCTTCACCCAGTGTCCCCTCACCGTTGACTACGGCGTGCTGCTCGGGTTTATCGACCAGGTGGATTTCGGTTTGATCGACGACGGCACGGCCATCGGCATGGCTGTAGCCAACGGTGTCAACCGGCTGCGCGAATCTGACGCCAAGTCCAAAGTTATGATCCTGCTGACCGACGGCGACAACAACGCCGGTGAGATTGACCCCCTGACCGCAGCCAACCTGGCCGCCGCGTTTGACATCAAGATATACACGATCGGTGCCGGTAAGCAGGGCAACGTCATGTTCCCCTACAATGATCCGATCTTCGGCAAACGCTACGTCTACCAGCCGACCAACATCAATGAGGAATCGCTCAAGGAGATTGCGGCGAGAACCGACGGCAAGTACTTCCGTGCCCGGTCGGGAGAGGAACTGGAAGAGATTTACTCGATAATCGACAACATGGAGAAGACGGAGATAAAGGTCGCGGCCCACGTTCAGTACCGGGAACTGTTTCACTACTTTGCCTACGCCGGTCTGGCGCTGCTCATTCTGGAACTGGTGCTGGCCAACACGTATTTCCGGAAGCTCCCGTGATAGAAAGGCAAGCAGGCTGACAAGATGCGATTCGCGGAACCGATGAGCTTACTGATCCTGATCGGCATTGCGGCCGTGGGTGTGTTTCTCTTCTGGGCGGTGGCGCGCAAGAAACACCTCCTGGCGCTGTTCGGCGATTTGCCCCTGCTGGTCAAGAATGCCCCGTATATTTCCTTTGCCAGGCAACGCACCAAGGCCGTGTTGCTGGTCCTGTCCCTTGCCTTCGTCGTCATGGCCCTGGCCCGGTTGCAGTTCGGCACTCACCTGGAGTTGCTGCAGCGCGAGGGCCTGGACATTATCGTGGCCCTTGACGTATCCAACTCGATGCTTGTCCGCGATATGAAACCCAGCCGGCTGGAGAAGGCCAGGCAGGAAATCCGCAGCGTCATTGACCGCCTGCAGGGGGACCGGATCGGCCTCGTGGCCTTCGCCGGTGAGGCCTTTGTCCAGTGCCCGCTGACGCTCGATTATTCGGTGGCCCGGATGCTGCTTGAAGCCATGGACAACAATTCGGTGTCGGTCCAGGGGACCTCGCTCTCTGACGCCATCCGGGTCTCTTCTGAGTCGTTCAGCCAGAAGGAAAAGAAACACAAAGTGCTGATGCTGTTGACCGACGGCGAGGACCACCAGGGCAGGGTAGAGGAAGCAGCCAAAGAAGCGCGCAAGGACGGGGTCAAGATCTACACCGTCGGGATCGGCAGCCCGGTAGGGGAACCGATTCCGATTCTTGATCGTAAAGGTAATCAGGTAGGGTTCAAGAAGGATGAATCCGGCGAAGTGATCGTCTCGCGGCTGGACGAGGCCACGCTGCAACAGGTGTCGCTGGCCACCGGCGGCAAGTACTACCATGCCACTGCCGGAGAAATGGAACTGGACAGGATATTTACCGAGATTTCCAAGCTGGAGAAAAAGGAGCTTGAAGGCACGCTGGTAACGCGCTATGATGATCGCTACCAGTGGCCACTTCTGATCGCCATGCTGTTGCTGGCGGGAGAGTTTTTCCTGCCCGAGAGGAAAAGGCCGCCGAGGAGTTCACAACATGTATCGTCTGTATAGCGCTGTAACCATCGTGCTGGTGCTCTGCGTGCCCCCGGCCACTCATGCCGGGGACTACATTGATGCCGTCACGCTTGGCAATGAGGCGTACCGCCAGAAGGACTACGGGAAGGCGCTGGAGCAGTACCGTATAGCGGAGACCGAGATCCCGGAGTCGGCGGAGCTTGACTACAACCTCGGCGGCGCGCTGTATCAGCAGGGGAAGTACGAGGAGGCCGTCGAGAAATTTTCGCGCGCCCTGAACAGCACCGACCTGAACGTCGAAGCGGCCGGACAATATAACCTCGGCAATACGTACTTCCGCACGCAGGATTACCAGAATGCCATCCAGAGTTACCAGAAAGCGCTTGAAATTCGCCCCGACGACGTCGATGCCAAGTTCAATCTCGAACTTGCCCGCAAGATGCTCAAAGAGCAGATGAAACCGCAGGAGCAGGAACAACAGCAGCAACAGCAGCAGCAACAGCAGGAGCAGCAACAGCAGGACGAACAACAGCAGGACGAACAGCAGCAGGATCAGCAGAACGAACAGCAACAGCAGGAACAACAGCAACAACAGCAGGAGCAGCAACAGGATCAGCAGGAGATGTCACGCGAGGATGCTGAACGTATTCTCAATGCGCTGCGTGACGATGAGCAGGAGATTCAAAAACAGATTCGTCGGCACCGCGCAGCCGGCGAGTACGCCGGCAAGGACTGGTAAGCAATGAATCGTGTCGTCAGCGGATTGTGCGTAACCGTCGCGCTTTTCCTGTGCCTGGCGGCAACGCCGTCACCTGTCTGCGGACAGGATGAAATTCAGGTCGTGGTCTCAATCGACAGGGACACGATCGGTCTGGATGAGCAGGCCATCATCCAGGTGGAGGTGATCGGTGAGAGCCAGAACCTCCCGAACCCCAAGCTGCCAACTCTGCCCATGTTCGAGGTATACTCGCAGGGCCGTTCCAGCAACATCAGTATCGTCAACGGCAAGGTGAGCGCCTCGGTTACCTACCGCTACATGCTCCTTCCGCTGGAGGCCGGGACGTTCCCTATCAGCGGGATCGCGGTGGTTCAGAACAACAAGCGCTACGAGGGGGGCACCTTGGAGATTACCGTCCTGAAGACAGGAACGGGTACCGCGCCGGAACTTGAAGACCGCGCCGTGGACGCCACGGGACAGCGGCGTGATTACTTTATGGAAGCCATAGCGGACAACGAGCGGCCGTTCGTCAACGAGCAGGTGACATTGACCCTCAAGATTTACTTTGCAGTCCAGACGTACGGGTCACCGGAACTGACTGAGCCGACGACGACCGGCTTCTGGACCGAAGTACTCGGCAACGAAGCACCGTACTACCAGAAGATCAGCGGGCGCACGTACAAGGTGATCGAACGGAAATACGCGCTCTTCCCGACCCAGACCGGGAAGCTGACGATCGGCCGGGCTATGATCGGTGCCACCGTGGCCGCTCAGTCGCGCCAGCGTGACCCTTTCAGTGTATTCGGAATGTTCGGCCGGGGTGAAGAGATCACCATGCGGTCGCTGCCGATCCAGGTCGATGTTCGCCCGCTGCCGACCAAGAGTCGGCCGAAGGACTTTACGGGCACGATCGGCCAGTTCACTATCTCGGCGTCGGTTAACAGAACGGAGGTGGAGGTCAACCAGCCGGTCACGGTTGTCTTTTCGATAAACGGCGTGGGCAACATTAAGTCGGTGGCCGAACCGTTGCTGCCTGACCTCGAGGATTTCCGCGTCTATCGGGCGTCGACCCGCGAAAACGTGTCCAAACAGAATGACCGCATGGGCGGCACCAAGGTCTTCGAAGAAGTTTTTATCCCCAACAAGCCCGGGACGCTTACAATTCCGGCGGTGAGCTTCAATTACTTCGACCCGCAACGGGAGCGGTACCAGACAGTCAGGACGAGACCCATCACGCTCCGGGTGCTCAAGCCGGAGGGGTACGTCCAGGGTGCCGACGTTCCCTACGTCTCGCCGGACATGACCGTCGGCTCGCGGGCGAGCGACATCCGATACATCAAGAGTGATATCGGCAAGCTGACTCCCGCCGGTCGTTTAATCGCCTTCACTCCACTGTACATGGTCGTTAATGCTCTGCCGGTGATGATCCTGGCCGGCACGGTGTTGCTGCGACGCCGGCGTAAACGACTGGCCGCCGACGTCGGTTATGCCCGCTCACGGGCGGCTTCGCGGCTGGCCCGCAAACGGCTGGCCAAAGCCAAAACGATGGCTGCCGTGGATACGGCCGGTGAGTTCTATGCCGAACTGTCGCTGGCCCTCATGTCGTACGTGGCTGACAAGCTGAATCTCTCCCCATACGGTCTGACCGCTCAGCGCCTGTCCGAACTTCTGGAAGAACAGTCGGCGGATCAACAGCTCGTTCAGGACATCGTTCGCTTCCTTGAGGAATGCGATTTTGCCCGGTTTGCCCCGGCGGCCACCTCGCAGGAAAAGATCGATCACGCCCTGCGACGGGCGGAGGACGTAATTGTACGGATTGAAGGGGTGAGCTTTGAATAAAGCGGCCGCGTACCTTATAACGACCCTGGCCCTGGTTCTGGGTCAGGTCGCCTCGACCGCCGCTTCGCCGGACGAAGATTTCCGCGAAGCCAACCAGCTCTTTGAGACCAGGGAGTACGAACGCGCGATAACCCTTTACACGAGCATCGTGCAGCAGGGTCTGGAGTCACCGGCGTTGTATTTCAATCTCGGGAACGCCTACTTCAGGAACGGAGATCTGGGGCACGCTGTCCTTTACTACCTGAGGGCAAAGCGGCTTTCGCCCGGGGACGATGACATCGCCGCCAACCTGCAATTCGCCAGGAGCTTCACGCGCGTTCAGATGGAGGGAGTCAGACTGAACCCGGTTCAGAGCCTGCTCGAGTCGATCCTCGAACCGTATCGACTCAACAGCCTGGCCTGGGCATCTTCACTGGTGTTCATCCTGGTCCTTTCACTGCTGACCGTGCGTTACGGCCTCGGCGTGTACAGCCGGGCTTTACGCTCCGCCGTGATCGCGCTGTTTTGCCTCCTGGTTGTCTTCTCTTCCCTGACCACTTTCAAGTATCGCAACGACTACCTGACCCACAGGGCGGTCGTGATCGCCGAGGACTGCTCAGTCCGAACGGGACCGTCGGACCAGTCCGATATCGAGCTTGAAGCCGCTCCGGGACTGGTCGTTGAGATTCTGTCTGAATCCAGCGACTACTTCAACGTTTTGTTTGAGAACAAACGCCGCGGGTGGATTCAGAAAGAACTACTCGCTGTCCTGTAACGACTTAGACCACGCCGCCATCCTTTATTTGATTGACACCCTCTTGTAGATGGTCTATCTTGGTTGGCAACGCGATGAAAGATGCGACAACGTATGGTGGGATTCTGGAAGAAAAAGCAGTTCTGGGGTGGCCTGATCGGGCTCGGGCTGCTGACCTTTTGCGTCAAAGACATTCGCGGCTCGGAGTTGCGCACGCTGCTGTCCCAAGTCAACCCTGGCTTTCTGGCAGCGGGACTGGTCATGTCTTTCTTCTTCCTCGTCCTGCGAGGTTTGCGGTGGAAACTGCTGGTCGGACAGCAAAACTCCATTACGAACCTGCGGGCCGTGACCCTGTATGCCGCCGGGCAGGTGCTCAACTCTGTGATGCCGGTCCTGACCGGACAGGTGGGCCGCCTGATCCTGTTTGCCCGGAAGGAGGGACTGCGCAAAACGTTCGTGTTCTCCACCATGGTCCTGGAGATACTCTTTGACTCCCTCAGCCTGATAATTTTCGTCTTTTTCACTTCCCTGGTATTCCCGTTCCCCGACCAATACCGCTTTATCGGCTACATCGTCATCGTGTTGACGGCGGTCGTGATCCTGGGACTTTACGTCATTCTGCACTTCCAGAAGGGTCTGGAGGACTATGGTCGCAGGCGGCTGCGCGAGCGCTGGCCGGGTGCCCATATCACGGTCAAGAAGTTTATCCGTTCATTCATCAAGGGCATCGAGCTGCTTCGATCTTCCCAGCACCTGGCCGGTAGTCTGGTCTATTCCGTAGCCGCCTGGGTCGCACATCTCCTGGCCATCTACCTGCTCTTCGAGGCCTTCGGCCTGCAGATACGGTTCTCGGGAGCGGCCGCGGTCATGATTATCAACACACTGGTCCTCATGATCCCCATCACCCCGGGCAACGCCGGAACGTTCGAGGTCGCCGTCAGCACCACCATGTCGGCGCTGGCGGTCGGACGCTCCGATGCCGTGCTCTTTGCCCTGGCCCTGCACATCGTGGACATCCTGCCGATGTTCGTTCTCGGCTTTATCTTTCTCCACGTCGAGAAGCTCTCGCTGCGCCAGCTTCGGAGGGAGCACGAACACGAGGTCATTCTCCGTCGCATCTCCGAGGAGGGCACGTTCATCGAGGAGGAAGTGGTGTGATCAGGTCGTTCTACTACCTTCCCGGCGAGGGTGTGCGGGCGCTGGAGGGCATCGCCGATTTCGACAAGCTGAGCGCGACCGAGCAGTCGGTGCTGTGGGTGGACATGAAAAAGCCGACCGATCAGGAATCCTACGTTCTTACGCACGACTTCAAGTTCCACCCGCTGGCCATCGAGGACGTGATTTCCGAGCGATCGCGCACCAAACTCGACGACTACGAGCGATATCTCTTTCTCGTTTTCCCCATCGTGGATTTCGTCGGCCGGGAAGAGGGGCTTAAAATCAGCGAGCTTGACTTCTTCCTGGGCGCCAATACCCTCGTGACGGTGCGCTACGACGATCACCGGATATTCGACTACCTGCACAACCGAGCCGAGCGGGACGAACGATTGATCAGCCGAGGCGCGGATTACCTGTTTCATGCCATTATCGATACCGTGGTGGACAACTACAACGCCACGCTTGACATCTTCGAGTACGAGGTCGACCAGGTGGAGGACGACGTGCTGGGCGAGCACGATGAAGAGACACTCAAGTCGATCTTCACGCTTCGTCGCGATATCGTGCAGCTCAAGCGCATCGTCATGCCACAGAAAGAAGTGGTCAAGCTGATGTCCCGGCTGAACCACCCGCGTATCTCCGAGGGCCTGAGGGTCTATTTCTCGGACATCCATGATCACCTCGCCCGTACCAACGATATGGCCGACACCCACCGTGAAATCCTCAACTCCTCCCTGGAAATCTACTACTCGACGATATCCACCAAGACCAATGAGATCATCAAGGTCCTGACGATCCTGACGGCGGTCTTTATTCCGCCCACGTTTCTGGTTGGTCTCTGGGGAATGAACTTCCGCAACATGCCCGAGCTGGCAATAGAGCACGGGTACTTTATCTCCCTGGTCGCTATCCTCCTGATCATGGTCGGGATGATCCTGTTCTTCCGCAGGAAAAAGTGGATTTGAGAGGTCGGCGCAGGCGTACCTGGAACTTTTCCGCCGGAAATTGTAGAAAAGCCTATTGACAGAACTGCGTGTGGGTGTATATTAGATACCGGTCGGTAGGTATCTAAAGACGCTGCCGGCGAAAAGGTTTCAAGACTGGGGAAAGCGGCATGGCTAAGATCAGGCAAAGTCCCAAGCTGCCGGCGGAAAAGCGCCGGGCGCAGCTTTTGGCCTCGGCTCACAAACTCTTCATGAAGAAGGGGTATCGGAGCACGACGACCGAGGAAATCGCGCGGCACGCCGGACTGACCAAAGGCGCCCTGTACTTCCACTTCAAGAGCAAGGAAGACATCCTGATGGAACTGATGCGTGCCATCACGGCACACAACGAGGAGGTGTTCACGGCCCACCTGAAGCCCGGGATGAGCCCGGGCGAGTTTCTCAACCGGCTGTTCACCGTGCACCTCGGTCACCGCAGACCGCACTACGAGGACATGATCGCGCTGTGGCTGCAGGCGGTGCGTATCCCGCGCGTCAGGCGGCACCTCACCGGGCGCCTTGACCGCCTGGTCAAACTGTTCAGCACCTACGTCGACCCCGCCTGTGCGGGCAGCCGGAAAAGGTGTCGCGATCTGGCCGTGATGATGCTGGCCCTGGTCCACGGGCTGTCCGGGATACGAATGATTTCTCCGTCGCTGGTCGACCCGGACTCGCAGGTCAAACAGCTACAGACACTCCTGGATATGCAGATGAACCGAAAATCACGGAGCAGAGCCTGATGAAAGCAATGCGGCCACGTCGCGTGGCTACCCTAATGCCGATTCTGCTGATAACACTCCTGGCCGCCGGCCGGGGTCAGGCGCGCACCACGCTCACGATCGCCGATGCCCGCCAGCGGGCGCTGGCCTTCAACCGCATGTACCTCTCGGCACAGGAGGGGGTGGTCAAGGCGCAGGGCGACGTGCGCAAGGCTCGGGCCGGCGCCCTGCCCGATGTCAGCTTGAGCGGCCGCTATAACCGGAACCTGAAGCTGGGATCGATGTTCTGGACGAGCACGGACGATCAGGGCATAGAGAAAACGACGGAGATTCGATTCGGCTTTAAGAACAATTTCGGCGCCTCCCTGACCCTCCAGCAGTCCATCTGGCAGGGAGGGAAGGTCTTCACTGCTCTCCGGATTGCCAGGTTGTACGGCAGCTATACCCGGGCGCAGGCCGAACAGACCAGAGCCGATGTGAAGTACCAGGCGGAGGTGCTCTTTTACGGCGCCATTCTCCAGGGCTCGGTTCTGGCGGTGCTTCAGAAGTCGTTTGAAGCCGCCAGCCGCAACCTTGAGGTCGTCGAGAAGTTTTACTCACAGGGGTTGGTGTCCGAATTCGAGTTGCTTCGGGCGCGGGTCGAGAAGTCCAACCTGATGCCGCGGATTCTCCAGTTGGAATCGGAAGTCCGCCTGTCGGACAAGCGGCTGAAGTCTTTCCTGGGTATTGACCTCAATGAGGAAGTGGTCCTCATGGAGGAGCCGGACGACACCTCGCTGGCCGCATTGCTGCCTATGACGTTACTGGTTGACACAGCCCTTGGCCGGCGTCCGGAAATGCGGCAGCTCGATTATCTGACCGATATCTCGAAAAAAGCGATCAGCATAGCACGGGCCGACTACCTGCCGTCGCTGGCGGCCGTCTCTCAATATGACTGGCAATCGCAGTCGGACAAGCTTACCCTCCGGGAGAACATCAGCCGCTCCTGGACGGCCGGGCTGGTGCTGTCGGTTCCTTTATTCAGGGGCGGGCGGGTCGGCGGCGCCGTGGCTCAGGCCAAAGCCGACTATAATCAGACGAGGCTGGCCTCCGCGCAGATGCGCGATGACATCAGGCTGGAGGTCGAGGAGGCATATGATCGCATCAGGCAGGCGAAGAAGGCTCTCGATATCCAGGGCGAAACCATAGCCCAGGCTGAAGAGGGCCTGAAGATAGCTAACCTTCGGTACGAGTCCGGGGTAGGCACGCAACTGGAAGTGCTGTCGGCCCAGGCGGCGTTGACAGAGGCGCGCCGGGTCCGGGCCGAGGCGACCTTCTTCTTCCGGGAGGCCAAGGCCCGGCTGAAGCGGGCTACAACCGTAGACACAGATGAGGTGGATGATTTGCCATGATAGCTGTTCGTCAGTATGTAATCGCCGGGCACCTTTGTCTTGTGTCGCTGCTGAGTGCCTCATGCGGCGGCAATAATAATGATGAAGTCGAGCAAAGCGAGCGCCGGGTGGCCGTTAAAGCACAGATAGTCGACCGCTCCGACCAGGTGCTGGTCAAAACCTTTACCGGGTCTCTTGAAGGCGAGAAGCAGGCCGTCCTCTACGCCAAGCTGGCCGAGGCGGTTGAGGCGGTGAACGTCCGCGAGGGGCAGACTGTCACCGAGGGTCAGGTGCTGCTGGTGCTCGACAAGTACGGTCCGAGTTCCCGGTACAGCAGTGTGCTCTCCGTATACCGTAATTCTGAGAAGAACTTCAGCAAGATGGAATACCTCTTCAAGGAGGGCGCCATCTCCGAGTCGGCATACGACGCCGCCCGGACCGAATATGAAGTCAACAAGGCGGCCTTCGACGCGGTGAGTCGGCTTGTCGAAATCCGGTCACCGATTGCCGGCGTCGCGACCTCGGTGGCTGTTTCGGAGGGCGATCTGGTTCAACTCGGCCAGGTGCTGGCCACCGTGGCCACGGTCGAACGGCTGCGCGTAAAATTCGCCGTCAACGAAGAATACATCGGGCGGTTCCGGATCGGTTCCGAAGTCACGGTGTCATCCGAGGCGGTCGGAGGGAAGCTCGTCGGGCAGGCTACTTCGATTTCCGAGTCAGCCGATCCCGTTACCCGTTCGTTTGAGGTGGAGGTACTGGTTGACAACGCCGAGGGCGTGCTGCGTGTTGGCACGTTTGTGCGGATCGACGTCGTGTTACAGGCACTGGACGGCGTGCTGACGATTCCCCGACCTTCCGTGGTGACCCTGAACAACCAGCCTGTCGTCTATATCGTCCGTGGCGACGTGGCCCGGAAGAAATCTATCTCGCTCGGCCTTGATCTTGGGCCGAGCGTCGTTGTCGATGAGGGGCTGGCGGCGGGTGATACGCTCGTTACTCTCGGGCAGAACTTCCTTACCGACGGCATCAAAGTTAACATCACCGACTGGACTCAGGCTGACAGATGAAGTTATCCGAGATATCGATAAAGCGGCCCGTCTTTGCCACTATGATGATCGGGGCCCTGCTCGTTCTGGGGCTGTTCTCCTATCTGGGTCTTTCACTCGACCTGTTCCCGGATATTGATTTCCCGTTCGCCACCGTCGTGACGATATATCCCGGCGCCTCGGCCGAAACGGTGGAATCCGAGGTGACCAAGAAGATTGAAGACGCGGTGAACGAGGTTTCCGGGATTCGACACATCACGTCCCAGTCCCGGGAAGGTTATTCGCTGGTCATCGTGGAGTTTGAGCTGGAGAAAGAGGGTGCCGAAGCCACCCAGGACGTCCGTGAGAAGGTCTCCGGCATCAGGGCGGATCTGCCGGACGACATCGAGGAACCGGTCGTACAGCAGTATGACCCCGGCGCCCAGCCGATCATGTCACTCGTCGTGGCCGGTGAGAGACCGGCCAGGGAAGTCACCGAGCTGGCCAAGAACGTCGTCAAGCGGCGCCTGGAGACGATCGACGGCGTGGGCAGCGTGCGGCTGATCGGCGGCGAAGAACGCGAGATCCTCGTGGCCCTGGATCCGCACAAGATGGAATCCTACCAAGTCAGCATCGACGAGGTCAGGCGCTCCGTTCTTGCGGCGAACCTTGAAATCCCCGGCGGCCGGGTCGAGGAGGGCTCCCACGAGTACCTTGTCCGAACCATGGGCAGGCTCAACACCGTCCCGGAGTTCAATGACGTCGTCGTCACGAACAACAAGGGAATCCCCGTATACGTTAAGGATATCGCCTCGGTAAAGGACACGGTGCAGGAGCAGCGCTCGTACTCCAGTTACAACGGTGAGTCGGCCGTCTCGGTCAGCGTTGTGAAGCAGTCGGAAGCCAACACGGTCGACGTTGCCGTCAGGGTCAGGGCGGCCGTCGAGCGGCTTCAGCAGGAAATGCCCCCGGACGTCAATATCGTGACGGTCGATGACAACGCGGTCTATATCGAAGATTCCGTGCACGAGATCTTGTTCAACATCGAGTTCGGCACCCTGCTGGCCGTGTTCGTGATCTTCCTCTTCCTGCTGAACATCCGGCCGACCATCATCACGGGTCTCTCCATACCCATCTCCATAATCGCCACCTTCACGATCATGAAGGCGCTTGGCTACACGATGAACATGCTGACGCTGATGGGACTCTCCCTGGCCGTCGGTATCCTCATCGACGATGCCATTGTCGTGATCGAGAACATCTACCGCCATATGAGCGAAGGCCGATCGGCCATGGAGGCCGCTATCAGCGGCACCAAGGAGATCGGGCTGGCCGTGATGGCGACTACCTTCGCCATTGTCGCGGTCTTTGTGCCCATCGCATTTATGAGCGGGATTGTCGGCCGGTTCTTTACGCAGTTCGGCATCACTGTCGCCGTGGCCGTGTCGATCTCCCTTTTCGTGGCTTTCACGCTGACGCCGATGATGTCGTCGCGCATGCTCAACCACAATCCCGGTCCGCCGCTTTCCCAGAGGCAGGGCCCGCTCGCCGCGGTGGCCCGTGGTTTCAACGTGTTCTGGCAGCCCGTCTTCAGGGTGCTGTCTGTCTGGAACGGCTTTTTCGAAGGCCTCAAACCACACTACCGGAGCCTGCTCGTCCGGTCACTTGGGCATCGTTGGCTGGTGGTGGTGATAGCCGTCGGGTCCCTGGCCGGCGCTCTCGGGTTGAGCCGGTTCATCGGCTCTGAGTTCATGTCGGAAACGGACCGTGGCCGGTTCGTGGTCAGCGTCGAGACGCCCCCGGGCACTAACCTCCAGCAGACGATCCGGCGTTGCAGCGAGGCCGAGAAGGCGATCAGGAGCTTTAGCGAGGTGACCGATGTCTATACGACGATAGGAGCCGGCAACGAACCCGTTACCAGTGCCGGCATTGTCGTATTCCTGACCGACAAGGAGGAGCGGGAGCTGTCCGTGTGGGCGATCTCGGATTCCGTAAGATTGCTGACGCGGGAAATCCCGGGCGTAAGCATCGCCGTAGGCAGCGGCGACCACGGCGGGCCGGGCGGCAAACCGGTGGAGTTCTCCATCCGCGGCGCGGACATGGATGAGCTTACCATGCTTACCCACCGGGTACAGGAGGTTTTCTATGCCACTCCCGGGGCGGCCGATATCGACAACACTCTTGAGGAGGGCAAGCCGGAAATCCAGATCGAGGTTGACCGCAAGCTGGCCAATGACCTCGGACTGGGTCTTTATGAGATACCAGCGACCGTCAGGTCTCTGGTTGAGGGTGAGGTTGTCACTCATTTCAAGGAAGGCGACGAGGAGTATGATGTGCGCGTCCGCCTGGACGAACGGTTTCGCGCTTCGGCCGATGATGTCGGCCGGATTCTGATAGCGAGCAACAAGGACGTAGAAGGGAAAAGCACTTTCATGGTTCCGCTGAACCGCGTCGCCGCCATCCGCAAGGGCTCCTCGATTGGCCAGTACAACCGCTATGACCGCCTGCGCGAGGTGCGCGTGGACGCCAACGTTCTCAGCGGATCATTCTCGGGCACGGTGTCAAACGAAATCGCGGCCAGAATCCAGGAGATAATCGACCTGCCGCCCGGCTATCATATCGAGCCCGTCGGCCTGGCCGAGATCATGGCTGAAGCCTTCCAGAACATCTTCCGGGCGCTTGTGCTGGCCGTGATCTTCATATACCTGCTTCTCGCTTCGCTCTACGAGTCCTTTGTCGATCCGTTTTCCATCATGCTGTCCTTGCCATTGGCGCTGATAGGTGCTATTATAGGTCTGGTCGGCTCCTCGTTTTCGATTATGTCCCTGATCGGCATCGTCTTGCTGATGGGCCTGGTGACGAAAAACGCGATTCTGCTGATCGATTTTGTGAAACAGCAGCGAAGGCAGGGCGCTTCCAGAACGGACGCCATCTTGAAAGCCGGCCCGATCAGGTTGCGGCCGATCCTGATGACGACGTTCGCGATGGTTTTCGGCATGCTGCCCCTGGCTCTCGGGATTGGCCCGGGCGCTGAACTGAGGGCCCCCATGGCCAGGGCGGCGATCGGCGGTATCATCTCGTCGACCCTGCTGACTCTGGTGGTGGTGCCGGTCGTCTATACGTTGATTGACGATTTCATGGCGCTCTTTCGCAGGAAAGAGAAGAAAGCAATCCCGACTGCATAAGAGGGAAGTTCTTGACGAGCAGACTGATAGCGCCGGGCAAAACGTTCGGCTACACTGACATGTACCTGGATTTCCTGGCCGGTTCCGATCCGGCCAGGAACTTTTACCAGGCCCCGACTGCCGCCTCGGTCGCGGAAAAACTCGATATGATTGCCTTTGACCGCGAGCTACTGGTCGGCTTCCTTCACCAGCAGAACCAGCGTTACGGGGCTTCTTTGGGGACACATGAGGCCATCGACAAGCTGCGTGATCCCCGCGCCGTGTGCGTCTTTGCCGGACAGCAGGCCGGTCTGCTCGGCGGTCCCATGTACACGTTGATAAAGGCCCTGGCTACCGTCAGGGCGGCGGCGGCCTACACTCAGGAACTTCAGCGTCCCGTCGTCCCGGTTTTCTGGATCGCGGGCGATGACCACGATTTCGAAGAGGCCAATCACGCCTGGGTGCTTGACCGGCAGGGTCAGTTGGTGCAACTGGCCTACCAGTCCGCGCCTGAAGTACAATTGCCGACTGCCGAAATCAGGTTCACCGATGCCGGGGAACTCAATCGTGTAATGGCCGCCCTGCGTGAATGTCTGGGTGAGACGGACTTCACGCCGGGATTGTATCAACTCGTGGCCTCTGCGTACACCCCGGACGATACCTTTGTCACTGCCTTCGGGAAGTTCATGGCCGCGCTGACGAAGGATCTAGGCCTGGTACTTTTCTGTCCCGGTGATCCGGCAGTTAAGCGACACGCCGTGCCCTTTTTCACAGCCATTGTTGAGAAACAGGATGATCTCCGACGGGCCATCACTGAACGCAACCACCTGATAGAGCAGTCCGGCTACCACATCCAGGTGGAGAAAAAGGACAACGCGAGTCATCTCTTCTACAATGAGGGGGGAAGAACACCGGTTCTGCACGCCGGAGATTCATTCGTCGTGGGCGACGGGCGTATGGCTCGCACGGAGCTTCTGGCCCTTATTGAAGAGTACCCGGAGCGGTTCTCGCCCGATGTCATGACGCGGCCGGTCTTTCAATCGTTCCTTCTGCCGACGGTCTCCCAGAAAGGCGGCCCGGCGGAGCTGGCGTACCTTGCACAGATCAACCCGATCTTCGAACTGTTTGATCTCCCGGCCCCATACTACCTCGCCCGGCCGACCGTCACGCTTCTGGAAGCGCGCTACGAACGGCTGATGCGCGAGCATGGTATCACCTTTGAAGAACTGGCGGGCGACGTTGAGCTGGTGGTCAATCGGGTGCTCGCCGGGACCTTCCCGCCGAATCTCCAGGGGCTGCTGGAACAACTTCGCCGTCACGTACAGACTCATTTCGAGGATATGAGTAAGGGTTCTCTGGCCTTCGATCCGGCCCTGGGCAGCTTCGCCCGGCAGACGCTCGGCAAGATCGACTTTGCTCTCAAGGCGTTCGAGGCCAAAGTGTTCTCTTCACACAAGAAGAAGAGCCAGGAAACGCGCGACCGGATCTATCGGCTGTGGCACGCGGCCTATCCCAACCACGGATTCCAGGAGCGGACGCTGAACGTGTCGTATTTCGTGTCTCGATACGGGCTTGACATCGTATCGTTCATGTATGAAAAGATGGATTGTGAAGAAAAGGCACACCAGGTGCTGTACCTGTCGGGATACACGCAGTAGATGGTTATCGGCATCACATGCTACCCCGTAGCGGGCGGCTCCGGCATCGTCGCCACCGAGCTGGGCCAGCAGCTGGCGGCCAGGGGGCACGAGATCCACTTCGTGTCTTACGCCATGCCGTTCCGGCTTGATCGTTACCAGACCAACCTGATGTTTCACGCAGTGGAGACGACCGCGTACCCGCTGTTCAAGTTTCCGCCGTATACGCTGACGCTGGCCTCGAAGATCGCCGACGTCAGCCGCAACTACAATCTCGATATCCTGCATATGCACTACGCGATCCCCCACGCCGCCTGCGCTTACCTGGCCAGGCAGCTGCTTGCAGACAGCGGGTCGTGCCAGCCGAAGATCATAACCACCTTGCACGGCACCGACATCACGCTTGTCGGCTCCGATCCGTCATTCTACGACATCACGCGGTTTTCCATACGCATGTCCGACGGCATTACAGCCGTCTCCGCATACCTTGCCCGGGAGACAGAAGAGGTCTTCAGGATCAACAAGGAGATACGCGTGATTCACAACTTCTTTGACGTCGATAGATTCAAGCCCGGTCAGAATGACGTCCCGAAGTGCGAGTTCGCCGAAGAAGGGGAGTTTCTTATCAGCCATATCTCGAATTTCCGTCCGGTGAAGCGGACGCTTGACGTGGTGGATATTTTTGACCGGATCGCTTCCGAACTGCCCGCCCGTCTTCTGCTGATCGGAGAGGGTCCGGACATCGTTCTGGCGCGCCGGCAGGTAAACCGTCGGGGACTAACTGATCGTGTCATCTTCCTGGGCAATCAGACGAGAGTAGAGGCGATATTGCCGTGCTCTGATTTGTTCCTGATGCCGTCGGAAGAGGAGTCGTTCGGTCTGGCGGCGCTCGAAGCGCTGGCCTGCGGGGTACCGGTCATCGGCTCGGCCGGCACCGGCCTTGTCGAAGTCGTCGATCACGACAAAACCGGCTTTCTCCTGCCCATTGGCGAAACGGCGGCGATGGCCCGGGCCGCCGTGTCGTTGTTGCGGGACGGGCAGAAGCTGTCGATGTTCAAGAAAGCCGCAGCGGAGACCGCGGTGGCGAAATTCAGGGCCGACAAAATTGTGGGCGAGTATGAATCGTATTATCAGGAAGTCTTGAATGGTTAACGCTGTGCACCTTGACGTCCTCGCCGTTGCCGCGCACCCCGACGACGCCGAGATCACCTGCGGCGGTCTTCTCATCAAGATGGCCGGTCGCGGCCGCCTGACCGGTATCCTCGACCTCACTGAGGGCGAGATGGGCACCCATGGTGACGAGAACGACCGTGCTTCCGAGGCCGCCAAAGCTTCGGAGGTGCTCGGCCTGGCCTTCCGGCAGAACGCTTCCATCCCTGATTCGGCCGTAGAATACAACTACGAGAACAAGCTCAAGATCGCGCAGGTCATCCGTGACACCCGCCCCGAACTCGTCTTGCTGCCGCACTGGATGCAGCGTCACCCGGATCACCTGGCCGCCAGCCGGCTCGGCTACGACGCGTGCTTTCTGGCCGGATTGCAGAAGGTGCGACTCGCGGGCGAACCGTTTCGACCGAGGAAGATCATCTACGTATCGTATTTTCGCAACCTGGACTATTCGTTCCTCGTGGATATTTCCGATGAGTTCGAGCGTAAGATCGAAGTGGTGGCGGCTTACGTGTCACAATTCGGATCGTGGCCGGATCCGGCGCAGGCCGTCGGGTCGAGCCAGGGCCGTCGTGACCCGGAGCCGGACACCAGGGATGTCTTTCACCCGGGAGTCAACATCTTCGAATTCATGCACACGCGGGCCAGACAGCTCGGTCAGCTCGCGGGCGTGAGGTACGCCGAAGCGTATACGATCAAAGAGCACATGCTTATCGACGACCCGCAGAAGATGCCGGTCAGGTCGATTTGAGTCACCGGCCCGCGCCGAAGCGCTTATTCGCTGTTGCATCGTAAAGAGTTTTTCACGAGGTTCTACGGATCATGAGTGCAGCCAAGCTTTCATCCGACACGCCTGATAATAACTACCTGCTCGGGGGCATCTCGGCAGGTCTGAGGGTTACCTGGGTCGGGATGGCGGTTAACGTAGCGCTGGTTGTATTCAAGCTGTGGGTCGGATTCGTCAGCAGGAGCCAGGCGCTGATTGCTGACGGTATGCATTCACTCTCTGACCTGTTCAGCGATTTTGTCGTCATCTTCGGGTTGAAATGGGGCCGCAAGCAGGAAGACGAGGATCATCCGTACGGCCATGCTCGTATAGAGACGATTTCAAGCATGGTGGTCGGCCTGCTGCTCATTCTTGTCGGGCTCGGCATCGCTTACCGGGCGATTCAATCCATATACACTCATCAGGCCTCCATCCCCAGCCTCTTTGCGATTTACGCCGCGGCGACCAGCATTGCGCTCAAAGAAGGTCTGTTCTGGTACACCTACATCGTAGGCAAACGGCTCAGGAGCCTGGTGCTCATAGGCAACGCCTGGCATCATCGCTCTGATGCTCTCAGTTCGGTGGCCGTGCTCATCGGCGTGGGAGCCGTGTACGTTAACCCGAACTGGCACCTGGCTGATTCGTATGCCGCGCTGGTGGTGACGTTCTTTGTCGTCAAGATCGGGATCAACCTCGTATGGGGAGCCTTCAGAGAACTGTCAGACACGGCGCCCGGACAGGAAGTGCTTGCCCAGCTTGCTGAGAAGGCCCGACAGATGGAGGGTGTGCGCCAGGTGCACGACATGCGGGCGCGCCATTCCGGAGCCCAGATTTTCGTGGAACTGCATATCGTCGTTGACCCCGGCCTCACGGTCAGAGAAGGACACCAGATAGCCAAAAGCGTCAAGCGTCGGCTGATTGTCGAGTTTCCGGACGTCACCCGCGTGATAATTCACGTCGACCCTGAACCGAAGCGGGGCGAGTAAATATCCTTCAACCGGCAGGCGGACGGGCTGTGACGCATGGCCCGGATCGCCGTTGGCCCGTGTCGTGCCCTCCGGGCGATCACGATTGAAACAAAGGCCCGGTCGATGCATCGACCGGGCCCTGTCTGTATCGGTTCCGACCTGTTCGTTTATCTCGGGACGACAATCAGGTCGTCGGGATCGTACTTCATCCTGATCCTGTCGCCGCGCACTTCGACGATATCGTGCATGTTGCCAAGCCGTGCTTCGGAAATGATCCAGATTTGATCATCCCGGCTGGGGATGGCTCGCAGCCAGCCGTCAAACCGCGTCAGTCCCCGTGGGTGTGCCTTGAAGTACTTGACCAGCCGCCGGAACAGTTTCGGCCAGACGGCCAGCTTTTCCAGTTGTGCCAGGCTGTCGGCCCGGGACCAGCGCCGGGCATAGCTGCGCTCGACCCGGTGCATCTTGAGCCGGCGTTGGCGAGCCCGCCTGCACAGGCCGACCAGTTCGAGACGAAGATCGTACGGCAGGCCCGTATAAAAGGCGGGGTAGACGTGGCCGGCCGCCGCCAGGCGTCCGTTGAGGCTGGTCCTGATTTCCTGCCGCCTCAGGTAGTGATCGGAACCGCTCGGCCGGCGGTGCGAGCCGGCAAAGACAAACGCCACCGGGCGGCCGTAGGGGTCAACGTTCCGCGTCAGAATGTAGCCGTTCAGCGGGTGGGGCTGAGCCGTGCGAACGCGCAGGGGAATCTTCGATGTCGGGGCGTAAGTGACCTGGTTGAATCCCGCCGTCTGAAGCAGAGAATCGCGCGCGCCGGTGGCCGCGACCGGGTGCTGGTGGGCGCCGACGAAATGCAGCTCGAGGGCGTCGATTCCCTCAAAGCGCAACTGGGCAAACCCTCCCTTGTTGTACTTGGCGGTTCGTCCCTGGAGATTGCGCAGGTGTTGGCGCCGGTACGGTTTGAACCACATGGAATCGCCGTCCGGCTCCGACCCCTGCTGGCGCCCGGCGGCATTCCGGTAAAACAGGTGAAACTCACCCTTGATGAGTCGATAACTCATCGCGTACCTCCTTTGTGTGAGAGCAAACTACTGGTAACCCCCAGGGACTGCCAGGAAACGACCACGGCCACCGGTGTCCGGACTGCACATGTGTCGGCAGCTAAGTTCCCCGGCCAAGACTGCAACAGGGTCCCATGTTTAACACTGCGTCAAGCAGCCCCCGGCCGGACTTCAAATTTCCTGCGCCAGTTCCACGATACGCTTGTACGGTATGGCCGTCCAGCTTTCGGCGACCGCCGCCCCGTTGGCGCGGCTGATCATGGACACCTTGGCAGCCGTCTCCTCGTCGGGAGCCTCGTAAATGTCCATGAAATCGTACGTTCCCAACAGGCCGTAATGCGCCAGGAACTTCACCTCCGGACACTTCTCGTGTACCTGGTCGAGCCAGGCGGCACCGATTTTGGCGCGGTCTTTCATCCTCGACGTGACCTCGGGCGCCAGCTTGGTCATCAGCACAAACGTTTTCACGGTCTTACTCCTGTCTCCAGCATGGTTTCATGCGTTATCGCTTGTCTGTATTAGCAGCCGAGTCTGTTCGAGAAACAATTCTTGGCGGAAGGGGTGGGAATCGAACCCACCGGGGACAATGCGATTGCCCCCCGCACGGCTTTGAAGGCCGGGATCGCCACCAGACGACATCCTCTTCCACCCCTATGATAGAATATCCCCAACCGCTTGTAAACATCAAATTGCCGCCAATGAGCAAGTGTACCTGAGGGGTCGAGGCCGGCGCAGATTCTTGTGTGATCATGACCTTCCACGCCGGCAGATTGTAATTGACTTTGCCGCCATCGGACGGCACACTCCGAGTGTGGCTGAACTAAAGCTGAATTCGCCGCTTCAGTATATCAAGGGTGTAGGGCCGAGGAAAGCTGAGGCGCTGGCAAAGCACGGCCTGCATTCGGTCCGCGATCTGCTTTTCTACTACCCCCGCCATTACCTCGATCGTACCAATGTCGTGCCCATCGACCGGCTGCGGATAGACGATTCGGCCACTGTCATCGGCGAGGTCAGGGCGCACGGGGTTCTGCGCGGACGCCGTTCCCACTACGAGGTTATTCTTGATGATAGTACGGGTGCGATTACGCTGACGTTCTTCGCCGGTCTCAGGTACTGGGAGCGTTTGTTCAGGAAGGGTCAGAAATTCGCCGCCACCGGTACGGTGTCTTATTTCCGCGGCCATCAAATGATCCACCCGGACCTGGAGCGGCTCGACGCCGATTCGGATCGGATGGTTCACGCCGGGCGCATCATTCCCGTGTACCCGCAGACGTCGGTGTTGACCAAAGCCGGTCTGGGCAGCAAGGGGATTCGCTCGCTGACGTCCTTTGTTTTTGACCATCTCCGCGAGCGGATCACGGACCCGGTGCCGCGCCGTGAGCACGAAGAGTTGGGATTGCCCACCCTGCACGACGCCGTTGAGAAGATCCATTACCCGGACAGCCGGGACCAGATTGAGCGCTGCCGGAGACGGCTGGCCTTTGACGAGCTTCTGTCGTTGCAGTTTCTTGTCTTCCGCAGCAAGGGCAAAAAGGACACCGTCGTCAAGCGGCACGCCTACGTCGAGCCGGGTGAAATGCTGCGTGTGTTCAGCCGGGAACTCCCCTTTTCCCTGACCGGTGCGCAGAAGAAGTCCGTCAGGGAGATCTTATCCGACCAGGGGAGACCCCGCCCCATGTCGCGGCTGCTGCACGGTGACGTCGGCTGCGGCAAGACCGTAGTGGCTGTCATTGCGGCCGTCCATGCTGCCGAAAGCGGGCTGCAAACCGCCTTCATGGCCCCCACGGAGATCCTTGCGGAGCAGCATTTCCGTAACTGGAGTCCCGGACTGGCGGCCTCCGGCGTCCGGGCGGCGTTGCTGACCTCCAGCCTCAGGCAGGCGCAGAAAAGGGACGTGGCCGGGCGATGCGCCGACGGCGATGTGGACATTCTGTTCGGCACGCACGCCCTGATCTACGACTACGTCTCGTTCCCAAAGCTCGGCCTGGTTATTATTGATGAGCAGCATCGGTTCGGTGTCGAGCAGCGAGGCAAGCTTTACGCCAAGGGTGACAATCCGGACCTGCTCGTGATGACCGCCACGCCGATTCCGAGAACTCTTGCCCTGACCCTGTACGGCGACCTGGATATCTCCACGATTGATGTCATGCCGCCGGGACGCAAACCTGTCCGCACGGTGTGGCGAACGGCGGACGCCCTGCCGGCGATTTACGGGTTTGTCCGCGACGAGGTGTCCCGTTCCGGCCAGGTATACATCATCTATCCCCTGATCGAAAAGTCCGACCAGCTTGATCTGCAGAACGTCCAGGACGCGTTTGATGAGCTTTCGGGCGGCCCGCTGAAGGGCCTGCGCCTGGCCCTGATCCACGGCCGGGTCAAGCAGGCCGAGCGGGACATCATCCTGGCGCGATTTCGTGAAGGTGAGATCGACGTTCTGCTGGCCACGACCGTCATCGAGGTAGGGATAGATAACCCGAACGCGACGATGATGATTATTGAACACGCGGAGCGTTTCGGCCTGGCCCAACTCCACCAGTTGCGGGGACGCGTCGGTCGTGGGGAGAAACAGTCCACCGTCGCGGCGATCGCGCATCCGCCCATCACCGATATCGCCCGCCGACGGCTGGAGTACCTGGCTGAGTGCAGCGACGGATTCAGGATCGCGGAGGCTGATCTTGAGCTGCGCGGGCCGGGCGAGATGTTCGGGGTAAGGCAATCCGGCCTGCCGGAACTGCGGGCCGCCAATTTCTGGCGGGACAAAGACCTCCTGGAAGCGTCGCGGGCCCTTCTGGAACGGTTGTTCAAATCTGCAAAGGACCTTGACGCGGACTTCAAGAGGCTGTATAACTACCTGCAGGAATCGACCGATCGTCGCAGTCTCAATCTTGGTGGTGGCTGATGTTTCGTGTCTGTCCGCGGCCGGGGGATACTGTGCCAGTGCAAACCCGCCTTCTCGAGGGTTACGATGAACGAACAACCAGATAACTACGATGTCTACTTCTACCAGTTGGTTATTTCACTCCACGGCGCCGCCATGCAGCAGATGGGTAAGGTGGCATCTCCGCTGACCGACAAGATCGAGCGTGATCTCACGCAAGCCCGTGTCACCATTGACATGCTCGATATGATCAAGCGCAAGACCGGCGGCAATCTCAGCGAGGACGAGACCAAGCTGCTGGATCACGTTCTGTACGAACTGCGGATGAATTTCGTCGAGGAGGCGAAAAAAGGGGCCGGGCCGGGCGACGAGGCGGAAGAACCCTCGCCGGCTGAAAGCCAGCAGGCCGAAAAGGCCGAACCCAAAGGCACGAACCCCGAAGCCGACAAGGACGCCTGATCGTCTTCTTTCCTGAGGATTACTCGCCGAGATACTGTATAAGAGAAGGGGGAAAAACGGGAGCCGGGACGCCGCAGTGGCCGGATTTCGGCTTGATTTCGGGCGGATTCCCGGTATATTTAAGCTGGTGGAAAATGGTTGAGCAGCCTTCAGTTAGCCCAGACATACCGATAGCTGCCCTGGTTGCTGCATTCGGTCCCAACCTGCAATTCGCACGGGATCTGGCCCCCCTGACCAGCTTCAAAACCGGTGGTCGGGCACGCTATTTCGTGTCGGCCAATACTGCCGGTGAGATCGCCAGGGCCGTGGTCGGAGCCGGGCGCCTTGGTATTCCGTTCTTTCTGCTTGGCGGCGGCTCCAACGTACTGGTTTCCGATGAGGGTTTCGGCGGCCTGGTCATCAAGGTCGACGTTCGCGGCATGAAGCTGCTGCCCGGCCATGCGATTGAATCGGGAGCCGGCGAGGACCTGATGACGCTGGTTGATTTTGCCACCGCCAACTCTCTTACCGGGCTTGAGTTCGCGGCGGGAATCTGGGGTTCGGTCGGAGGGGCAATATGCGGCAACGCCGGAGCCTTCGGGGGAGAAATCGGCTCGGTTGTCGCCGAGATCACGCTCGTGGACCGTCAGGGCGAGATCAAGACGGTTACTCCTGAGTACTGCCGCTTTGGTTATCGCGACTCCCTGCTCAAGTCCACCGGTGAGGTGGTGGTGACGGTCAGGCTCCGGCTTGAGCCTGGAGAGCCGAGTGCCATCCGGTCGCGGGTCGATGAGATACTGAATCAGCGTGAAATCCGGCACCCGGTCACCGGCAAGTCGGCGGGTTGCTTCTTCAAAAACATCCCCGACCCCTCGCAGCCGAACGGCAAGCTCGCGGCAGGCAAGCTACTGGAGGAGGCCGGGGCCAAGGACCTGTCCGTCGGTGATGCCAGGGTTTTTGACTTACACGCGAATATCATCGTTAACGACGGTGAGGCTACCTCGAAAGATATTCGTGCGCTGGCCGATAAAATGAAGGAGAGTGTGAGCCGGAAGTTCGGCATTGAGCTACAGGATGAAGTAATCCAGGTCGGCGAATTCTAAAACGGGAGGAATGCTATCGACGCATATTTAACGGATTAAAGAACTGTAACCCTGATTGAAGCGGTGAACGACAAGTTTCGCAGAATCGCGTTCATCCCGGTGCTCGTGTTGGCGGCCGCGGCCACGATCCCGTGTCCGGCCGGCGCCGAGACGGGATTTCAGGCCACGTTAAGCGACCCTCCCCGGGTGGTGTCTGCCTATGACGAGACCGCGGATCGGTTCTCAGCAGCCATGTATCCGCTGTCCCGGGCAGTGCTCTCCCGTATTCTCCTGTACTCACCCACCCTTGATTCCGCCAGTTTTGAACAACGGTATCTCAAGTTCAACACCCACTATCAGCAAGACCTGCATCTTGTGCCGGTCTCGGTTGACGCTGACCAGTTCCTAAACTACCGAACCAGGGTTATGGAGCGGCGGAACCGTAGTGAACTCGTTCAGAAGTCGATCCAGCAGGCCCGCGCCGGGAGCCGCGGTTCCGGCCTGTCCATCGGCGTAGCTCTTCCGGAACGGTTCGACCGTATTTTCGGCGAGGGCGGCGGTAACCTTCGCGTGTCCGGCTATCGCCGGATAACGTTCTCCGGGCGGTCGCAATGGACGGACGTGGCCAACACCGACAACGTTCAGCAGTCGAGGTTCCCGTCTCTGAACATGGAGCAGATTTCGGCCTTTCAGATCACGGGAACGATCGGCACCAAGATCACGGTCAAGGTGTCCCAGGACAGCCAGACGGATATCCCGCTGGCCAACCGCATCCAGATCCGGTACAAGGGGGATGACGACGACGTCCTCAAGGTCATTGAGGCGGGCAACACCAACCTGTCTCTGCCCAATACGAGGTTTGTCGGATACAGTTCGCGGATTCAAGGTTTGTTCGGCGTCAAAGCCGAGGCCCAGCTTGGGGACCTGCGCCTGATCGGCATTGCCTCGCAGGAGAAAGGCTCCTCGGAGCGCGCCTCGATTTCCGCTACCGGCGAGGAGAACGCTACCTACATTCGTGACTACCAGTACGTTGAAGGCCGTATTTTTGACCTCGGATACGAAGGCGAATTCAACCCGCAGGACAGCGTGCGCTCGATTCACGTTTTTGAGCACGACAAGCGTGACAGCATCCAGTCCGTCGTGGCCCGTCTCTCGATGGACCCCTCGGTGAGCACCGGTTCCTACGATTCGCTGCGCGTCAAGGAGATCGACGGCACGCAGTATGAAATCAGGCACGATGCCAGACGCAATCTGCACTTCATTGCCTTCAACAGCCCGCGCCGCGAAGCGCTGGCGCTGTATATGGAAATCGACCGCTATGATGACAACGGCTTTATCCGTCGAGACACGATCGGCCGAATGGGAGGCGAGCCCTATGACCTGAGATACCTGCGCGCCCTGGATGTCGACTATACTCCCAGCCACCCCACCTGGTCCCTGATGTGGCGGAACTGCTATCGCATCCCGCGCGGGGCCAGCGCCGAGGACCTCAACATCAAAGTTCTCAAAGCGCTGCCCGGGCGCGAAGGGACCTCCTCGGCGCTCGACTATCAGGCGGGCGGTACCTCGTCCAGAAACTTCTACCTGGAGATACTCGGCCTCGACCAGTACAACCGTCTGGGCGACAAGACGCCCGACAACATCATAGATGAGCGTTCCCTCATCTTTGAACCGGAGTGGGGGCTCGTTATTTTCCCGAACCGGACACCCTTTGCTTCTGACACGGTGTTTGTCGACAAGAGCGGCAGTCAATCGGCGAAGCTCGCAAAACCGGTCCCTACCATCTACTACTACACGTCCCCGTCGGAGAAATCGGAGTACAGCGAGTACTATATTCAGGTTTCGACCATGGCTCGCAGTTCGGTTATCAGGCTGAACCGCGCCAATATCATCGAGGGCTCAGAGCGTGTCACGCTGAACGGTCAGTTGCTCCAGAGAGATAGTGACTACAAGATTGACTACGGTTTTGGCCAGGTCACACTGTTGACTGACGAGGCGACCGATCCTAATGCCGACGTCGACATCGAGTTTGAGTACGCCCCCTTCCTGGCGGTGCAGAAAAAGACACTGCTGGGTCTCCGGGCCGAGTACGAGTACAGCAACAATCTGAGATTCGGTTCGACCGTCCTGTACAAGTCCGACAAGGCGCAGGACCGCAAGCCGCGCGTAGGGCAGGAGACGGCGCAGGCCCTGATTCTCGATTTCGACGCCAGCTTCAGGCTTAATCCTTCCTTCATCACCTCGGCCATTGACGCCCTTCCGCTGATCACGACCGAAGCCACGTCGACTATCAACGTGTCAGGCGAAATCGCGCAGTCGCGCCCCAACCCCAATGTCGATGGTGTCGCCTATATTGACGATTTCGAGGGCTCGCAGGATCGGCTGAGCCTCGGGACGACGCGCGCCACCTGGACGCACTCGTCAATGCCGGCGATCGATACGGCGAGTTGGGACTTCCAACGCGGTAAGCTGATCTGGCACAACGTTCCGCCCATTCCGTGGGACGAAGTTTACAAGAGTGAAACGAAACCGGGCGAGGGTGCCCTGCGGCCCCTCCGGCTGATTTTCCGGCCGAAGAACGTCACCTACACGCTCGGCCCGGATTCCGTCACCGTGGATACGACGTACACGCACTCGTGGGGCGGCATCCTGCGCTACTTCGGCAGCCGCATCGATCCCAAGCGGGTGCAGTTGTTCGAGGTTCGTGCGCGCGGCTCCGGAGTGCTGCATTTCGATTTTGGCATCATCAACGAGGACATCGACGGCAACCGGACGTTGAATACCGAGGACATCGACGGCAATGGGAGCGTGGACAAGTACGAGGACGTCGGACTCGACGGCGTGGCGAACGAAAAGGAAGTTGATGAATTCGGCAACAAGTACGATCCGCTGGACAACCCGGATCCGAAGGGCGACAACTGGTGGTTTGAAGGGGACTGGCCGCCTCCCGTGCCTTCCTCGCGGTACCAGGACCACGAACAGGCGTTCCGCGACTCGGTCGAGAACGAGAACTCTCTTCTCCATTACGAGTGGGTCAACGGTACCGAGGCCAACCGCAATGACCCGACGGCGCTGGGTATCCCCGACGAGGAGAAGCTGGGCAGCGTGTTCGAGGAAGACAACTCGTATTTCTCTTTCCATATCAACCTTGATACCCTGGTCAGTGACACCTTCCTCGTCAAGGACTCCAAGAACGATGCCGGATGGAGAACCTATCAGATCCCGATATGGGATCCCCTGGCCCTCGATACCCCGGTCGTCTCGCTGTACGATGACGGGTCGACGGCGCCCGATCCGGACTGGGCGAGAATCAGCCATGTGCGCGTCTGGCTGGAAACCGACGAAAACTCGTCTGAGCCGGTGGTCTCGGAGATAGCCTCCTGGCACTTCGTTCAGGCCAACTGGCAGGATTCCCTGATCATCGATTCGGCCAACATGACGGACTCCGGCCTGCCCCCGAAATCCAAGTTCTACGTGGCCTCGGTCAGTGACGAGGAAAACGTCAACTTCAAACCGCCCGAGGGCGTCGAGGGCTACTATGACAAGGTCAACAAGATCACGGAGGCTCAGCGGGCGCTGGCGCTCGTCTACGAGGACCTTCAGCCCAACGACATCGGGCTGGTTACCCGGAGCCTCGTCACGGTGGAGCGGTATTCCGGCTATCGCCGGCTGGAGATGTTCGTCCACGGGCCGGATAATGCCGGGACCGATTCCATGCTATTCTTCTTCCGTGTCGGGCGCGATCTGAGCAATTTCTACGAGTACCACGTAATTCTCGACACCGGCTGGCACGCCAACAATCGCGTCGATATGGACTTTAATGTCGCCACTGCCCTGAAGGACGCCGCCCAGAGAGGACAAAAGGACGCCCAGACACCGGTGGATACGACCGCCGGGCCATACCGTGTGGTGGGACAGCCGAACATCAACGAGGCGCGGCTCTTTGCCGTGGGCGTGGTCAATCTCGGTGACTCAGCCACCAGTGGACAGGTGTGGCTGGACGAGTTGCGCGTCACCGACGTGCGCAAGGACGTAGGTACGGCCGCCCGGCTCAACGTGAGCGGCACTATGGCTGACCTGATCAGCTACCAGTTCAGCATCGAGAACAAAGATGCTTACTTCCGCGGTCTTTCGTCGGCCACGCGCGGAGGATCAAACCAGAACCTGGGCAGTGGCGCCTCCGAGAGTAAGTTTTCCTCCAGTGTCACCGTCCAGCTTCACAAGTTCCTGCCGCGATCGTGGAACGCCAACCTACCCGTCCAGTTCTCTTACAACAAATCCACCTCGACGCCGCTGCTGCGCACAAACTCCGACATTGTCCTGCCCGAAGAAGTCCGGAAGGCCGAAAAATCTCTGAACGAAAGTCGACGCTTCAGTGTCTCCGAGTCGTTCGGGTACAAGGGCAGAAACCCGCTCTTCAGCGTTCTTCTGAACCGTCAGAAGGTCAGCTTTTCATATACTCGCACCTTCCGGACGTCGGTCAATAACCCTTACAGCTTTGCCGAGAACTACAATGCCCGTTCCGAGTATGACATGGGCATGAAGACACCCGTTGGCCTCCGGGTTTTTGCCTGGACCAAATGGATTCCCATTCTCAAGAAGACCCGTGACTCAAAGCTGTACCTGTTTCCCAACAACTGGCGCTGGACAGGTACGTTCAATCGCTCCATGTCCATCACCGAAGATCAGGACCGTAATCGCCGGTCCTCCCTGCGGCGCGATTTTGACGGTCGCATGAACATGAGCTACAAGATCTTTGACAACCTGACAACTTCGCTCACGTATTCCACCAAGCGCGACCTTTCCGACCCCGACCTGGTGAGGCTCTCGCTGAAGGATCCCAAGCTCGGCCTGGAGACGAACTACAACCAGTCGTTCAAAGCCAACTACGATGCCTCGCTGGTCTCGTTTATCAGTTCAAAGTTGCAGTACACTGCGGCGTACAATGACAACTGGGATCGCTCTTCGGAGTCCCTGAATTCCGGCCTGTCGCGAAGCTGGTCCGTGGGCGGGTCGTTCCGGCACCTTGACCTCCTTGGCGGTTCGGCGCGACGTGGCGGGTTGACACGCACCGTCCGGGGCGGTGCCCGCGGGGCGCCGTCGGAGCCGACC
Organism: Acidobacteriota bacterium; assembly: GCA_035529075.1. Lineage (NCBI taxonomy): Bacteria > Pseudomonadati > Acidobacteriota > Acidobacteriota bacterium. Next base: position 399,051 of record DATKXK010000014.1, read on the forward strand.
GAAGCGAAGGGTAAGCCCTTCTATGATCCAGCCCTGGCGGTGCTGCGCTTTCTGACCGGTTGGATTAACCCGCTCAGCTACAATTATTCCGAGAGCTACAAGAATTCGGTACCGGCCATGCTGGAGCGGCCGTCACTGGGATATCGATTCGGCCTGAGTGATGAGTCCGATGTTCCGCGAATCACCAACAGCCGCAGTCCCTCGGCCAATGAGGGGATCGGGTATGACCTGGGATCCGGTTTCAAACTGTTGGGCGGCATCGCCACCGATGTCAGCTTTAGGCGGAACATCACTCGAGATCTGATCAAGGTCAGCGGAGACCGTCTGGAACGCCGGTCAACCGGCTGGCCTGAACTGGGTATCCGCATCAGTCAGTTTACGTACTTCCCGCTTATCAAGAAATTTCTCAATTCCTTTATCAGGATATTCTCGCCGCGCACCGGCTTCAGCCGGCAGATCAACGAAGACTACAATATCGACGGCGGCTTTGTCACGAGTCGGACTGAGACCATCGGCCGCAACCCCGTTCTGGCGCTTAATTTCAAGGTGCTCCGCGCACTGTCCATCACCGGCTCCTATACGCTGACGAATGCCCTTTCGGAGCGATTCAACCCCACCAACGGCAAACTGCAATCTGAGACACGGTCGACGAAAAAGACCCTTGCTTTCACTTCAAAGTATTCCTTCAGTTCCCCGGGCGGTATCGGTATACCGCTGCTTGGCCGGTTGAAGTTCAAATCCACGATGTCGATCAGCGTCAACGTACAGTTCAACGCCGACAGGAGCGAAACCAAGCAGGTCGGCGGCAACTGGGCGGTGGGTACTGATAAGTCGAAGTTCTCCGTCAGCCCCGACATCAAGTATCAGTTCAGCCAACAGATTCAGGGCGGGTTGACGGGCCGCTGGGAGGACTCCAACGACATCAAGTCGAACCGCAAGAGTCACATCCGGGAGTTGCGGATATCGGCGGAAATCCGCTTCTAACATCTTTTCGTTTGACATGGCCCGCGAGTTCGGTCTAAATTTCGCAATGCTGAGGTCCGTCCTGCTACAGTGCTTTGTCATGTCACTCATGTTCGGTTGTTCAAAACAAGACGTCGTGCCGCCTGAGTTCAACGGCCAACGTGCCTTTAGTTACCTGGTCGGCCAGGTCGAATTCGGACCACGGGTGCCCGGCACCGAGGCGTCCGAAGCCTGCCGGAGCTACCTTGTCCGGCATTTTCAGTCGCTGAGCTTCGAGGTCGACTCTCAATCGTTCTCGTTTTACGATCCATACTCGCGCAGTGACGTCCCACTGGTCAACGTCATAGCCCGGTTTCACGGGACCGACGATGCGGCGCGCAGCATCGTGCTGATGGCTCACTACGACAGTCGCCCGCGCACCGACTACGCCTTTGATTCCACTCTCAGGGATCAGCCCATTGACGGTGCCAATGACGGCGCGTCAGGGGTGGCGGTGCTCATGGAACTCGGCAATCTCATGGCGGAAAGGCCGCCCCGGTGCAACCTCGACCTTGTTCTCGTCGACGGAGAGGACTGGGGCCGTTTGGGCGATGACGAGTACTATCTGCTGGGCTCCAGGCACTTTGCCGCCTCGGGGATTCGCGACCGGTATCGTTTCGGCATTGTCGTCGATATGGTCGGTGATGCCAACCAGGAGATTTTCCGCGAGGAGTTCTCGCAGAAGTTTGTTACCGAGCTGAACGATTTCGTCTGGAGCACGGCCAGGCAACTGAACCTCTCGACCTTTCAGGATACCACCCGGCATGCCATGATGGATGACCACCTGTCGCTGAACGTCGGCGGCGTGCCGGCCGTGCTGATAGTGGATTTCGACTACCCTTACTGGCATACGGAGTACGATCGCCCGGATCGGTGTTCGGCCGAGTCGCTCGAGAACGTCGGCCGCCTGCTGGCGCAGATCGTCTACACATCGTCATGGCCAAAACTGAAATAACCAGACTTCGCGATTTCCCTTCCGTGGAGGAATTGCTGCAGGCGCCTTCGCTGCGGCGCGAGATCGCTTCGCTGCCGCGACCGGTGGCCGCCGAGATCGTAAAGCAGACGGTGGCATCGTTCAAAACCCGGTTGAAGGGCCAGGCGGCTGGTATCACCGTGGAAGAGCTGCATGGCGCGTTACGCACCAGACTGACGCAGGCTAAACGAAGAGAGATTCGGCGCGTTATCAATGCATCCGGGATCATCGTGCATACGAATCTCGGACGGGCGCCGCTGTCGGAGGAGTTGTTCGACGCCGTTAAAGAGACGGTCCTCGGTTACGGCAACGTTGAATTCGATCTTGACCGGGGCGCGAGGGGAGAACGCGGTTCTGCCTGCGAGTCGTACCTGGCGACGCTTTCGGGGGCCGAGGCTGCGACCGTTGTGAACAACTGTGCGGCCGCGCTCTTCATTATCCTCAACACGCTGGCCAACCGGCGAAAAGTCATCATCTCGAGGGGTGAACTGGTCCAGATCGGCGGCGGCTTTCGTATCCCCGACATCCTGAAGCGTTCGGGAGCGGCCCTGGTTGAGGTCGGCACGACCAATATCACCACCGTCTCCGACTACGAGGCGGCTGCGGCCGCCGGTGCCGCCATGATACTGAAAGTGCACAAGAGTAATTTCATTCAGGCAGGCTTCACTCAGGAAGTGCCGTTAAAGGAGCTCATCGGACTCGGCAGAAAATTCGAGCTGCCGGTGGTGAATGACCTCGGCAGCGGCGTCTTTATCCCGACTCGGGACGTCCTTGGCTACGCGGAGCCGACTGTGCAGCAGTCAGTCCGGGCCGGGGCCGACCTGACCTGCTTCTCCGGCGATAAGATGCTCGGCGGCATGCAGGCGGGCCTCATCGTGGGACGCGCCGACCTGATAGCCCGCGTCAAAAAGAACCCGATTTTCCGGACGGTGCGCGTCGACAAGGTCGTCTTCGCCGTCCTGGAACGCCTGCTTGCGATCTACCTTAACGGCACGCACTGCTCGGACATCAAGTTGTGGTCGCTGCTGTCTGTTCCCGTTGGCGAACTGAAGAAACGCGCGGCTGCGGTCCTTGCCAGGCTCGGCAACCCGGACGGCGTGACTGTTCGTGAGACGCCGGCCTTCATGGGCGGCGGCGCCCTGCCGGAATCCGAAATCCCTTCCGTGGGTTTGGAGTTCTCCAACAAGTACGACCCCGGCATGCTCATGTCTCGACTGCGCGCGGGCGATCCGCCGATAGTCGGCAGGGTGGAAAAGGACCGCTTTCTGCTCGACCTCAAGGCGGTCGACGTCCAGGACCTGGATGTGCTGATTTCGGCGATCCGGCAGGTGATCACGTGAACCGTGGGGATGCGGCACCATGATCGTCATCGGCACGGCGGGACATATCGACCACGGCAAGTCGGCCATCGTCAAACGACTGACCGGCTCCGATCCGGATCGCCTGCCTGAAGAAAAAGCCCGCGGAATGACCATAGACCTCGGCTTCGCTTTCTACCGCACGCCCGCCGGTGAGGACCTCGCGCTGGTGGACGTGCCGGGACATGAGCGTTTCGTCAAGAACATGATCGCCGGGGCCGGCGGCATCGATGCCGTCATGCTGGTGATTGCCGCCGATGACGGCTGGATGCCGCAGAGCCAGGAACATTTCCAGATCACCAAGCTGCTCGGCGTCAGAACCGGCCTCATTGTCATCAACAAGATTGATCTCGCCGAGCCGGACTGGATAGGGCTGCTTGAGGACGATATCCGTCAGAGAGTGGCCGGCTCCTTTCTGGCTGACGCTCCCGTGGTCAGGGTCTCCGCCGAGACGGGGGAAGGTTTCGAAGCGCTGACCCGGCTCCTGGACGCCCTGCCCACCCAAATCGAGAGTCGCAAAGACCGTGGCAAGGCGCGCCTCTACATAGATCGGTCATTCATCCGGCCGGGTATCGGCGGCGTCGTCACCGGGACGCTGCGCGGCGGAGCCTTTTCGGTGGGCCAGAGTGTGCTCGTGTGGCCCGCCATGGTGACGGCCAAGATCAGGACACTCCAGTCCCGGAACGAGGAGGTTGCGGCCGTGATGCCCGGTCAACGGACGGCCGTATCTTTCACCGGGATCGACCGGGAGAAGCTCGTCCGCGGCGGCGTGATAACCGACCGCACCGACGCCCGGTTCTTCCTGGAGCATCCCGTCCTGGCCCTGTCGCTTGAAGTGCTGCCGGAATCTCCGGTTGCGCTTTCGGATCGCCGACATGTCGTCGTTATCGTAGGTACGTCTGAGACGGAGGGGGAAATCCGCATTTTCGAACAGCGCCAGGTGAAACCCGGGCAACGGGGAATCGTCTTCCTCAAACCCGACAGCCCCCTGCATACGCTGGTCGGAGACCGTTACGTGATGCGCCTGCCCACACCCATGGTCACCGTGGGCGGCGGCACTGTGTTGGACCACCTCGAGAAGTTCCCACGCCGCAAGGAACTTGCCGCCTACGGCTACCTGCGAAAGCGCGTTGAAGGCTCGCTCCCGGACCTGGTTGTCTCGGAACTGGAGAAACGCTGCCTGGCAGAATCACGGCATCTTCTTGGGGAGGCGGATCTTTCGCCGGATGAGATCCGGGAGAATGTGGCACGCCTGACAAAGGACGGCGTGCTTGGGCATTTCCGTGAATACGTATACCACCGGGACCTGCTGGATCGTGCGGTCGCCGAACTCAAGGCGGGAATAGATCGAGAACTGGAGGCCAACCCGCACCTCAAGGGGCTGCCCATGGACCGCATCAAGGGGCTCTCTTCGCATCCGATGCCGGTTCTCGAGGTCATCGTCCGGTACATGGTCGAAAGCGGTTTGCTGGTCCTTGTCGGCGACGAGTTCAATCCTGCCGGACGCACCATGGCGCTCAAGGGCGTTATCAAGCAGGCCTACGACGAGATCATGGCCGCTTTGGCCGGTAACCCCTACGCCCCGCCGTCGCTCGCCGAGCTTGCGTCGGCCGGCAAAATCTACCAGCACGCAATAAAGTATATCCTTGACACCCGTGAAGGTCATAAGTGCGGTTCGGAGTTCGTCTTTCTCACCGGCGTGTGGGAGGAAACGGTTCAGTTCATCCGCGAACGGCTGAAACAGCAGGACAAACTCACCGTGGCCGAACTCCGTGACCGTTTCGGGTACACCCGCAAGTATGCCATCCCCATTCTGGAAGAGACGGACCGGCTCGGTGTGACTCGCCGTGACGGGGACGTCCGCATCAAAGGTGACGGATGAAGGCGAGAACGCTGTTTTTCAATGCCCGTATCTACACGCAGGCATTCGGTCTCGTGGTCGACTCACTGGCCGTCTGTGGCCATCGTGTAATCGCCGTCGGCAATCGCCTGGAGCAGGACCCCGACTTCAAAGCGTACGCGAAAGTCGATCTGGGGGGGCGCACGATAGTCCCGGGTTTAGTCGATGCCCACGCGCATTTCTACTACTTTGCCCTTTCCCTGGGGCGCGTTTCGCTCGACGGCCTGGAATCACTCGAGGCCTGCCTGGAAAAGATAAGGACCTTTTCCAGACAATGCCGAAAGTCCGAGTGGGTCCTGGGAGACGGCTACTCGCCCGATCGTTTCACACGGCGCGTCGAGCCGGACCGGTACGTATTGGACGCCGTGACCGGCGGCCGCCCCGCCTTCATATTTTCAAAAGACCAGCATTCGGTGTGGGTCAACAGCCGCGCCCTGGAGATCGCCGGTATCGGCAAAGATACTCGCGATCCGGCCGGGGGAAAAATCGACCGACTGGCCGACGGTACGCCGTCGGGCATTTTCCGGGAGCAGGCCGCATATGACCCCGTCCTTGCCTGCATCGACCCGCCTTCCCCGCAGACCGTCCAGCGTCGCTACCGCCAGGCCTTGCAGCATGCGTACCGCAAAGGCGTGACGGCGGTGCACTCGTTCGACGGTCCCGACGGTTTTGCATTCTTCAACGATCTGGCCCTGAAAGGACGGCTCGGCCTGCGGATCAATTACTACCCGGCCGCCCGCCTGCTGCCGGAACTGCGCCGGACCGGTACACGGTATGGCTGCGGGGATGACTTCCTGCGCATTGCCGGCGTCAAGGTTTTCGCGGACGGATCGCTGGGAAGTCAGACGGCGCTCTGTTTTGATCCCTATATCGGCACTGGAGGCGATCGCGGTATTGAAGCAACGTCGGTTGCGGATATGAAGAAGATCATCCGGTCGGCCGCCCGGCTCGGTCTGCCGTGTGCTATACATGCGATCGGTGACAAGGCCGTGGCGAACGTTCTGGATGCCTTTGAGATGAACGTGGCTCTTCCGGCGGGAGCCCGCCACCGCATCGAGCACCTGCAATTGCTCTGGCGGCGGGATATCTCGCGAATCAGGCGTCTCAAGGTGGTGGCATCGATGCAGCCGTCACACTGCCCGTCGGATATGCACATGATTCGCAAGTACTGGGGAAAGCGGGGTGCCAACGCCTTTATCTTTCGTACCCTGATAGATCGCGGCGTTGATCTTGCCTTCGGTTCCGATGCGCCCATCGAGCTGCTTGACCCCATGGCGGGCATCGCGGCCGCCGCCCGGCGTGCCCGTCCCGGCTCACGAGACGTGTTCTACCCGGATCAGCGCATCAAGGCGTCCGAAGCTCTCTATCGTTTCACGGTCGGGCCGGCCGTGGCCTGTGGCCAGGAGCACTGCCGCGGCTACCTGCTGCCCGGTTACCCGGCCGACCTGGTGGTCCTCAGCCAGGATATAACCCGCGTTGCCCCGACGCGGATCCGCGACACGGAGGTGCTGGCGACCATTCTTGACGGCAGGGTAGTCTATTGCCACTCATCGCTTGCATTATAGCGCGACAGCGGCAGCCCTTTTGAATTGACATCTGTTTGAGACCCAGACATATTACTTGAGAACTCATAGGAAATCATATGAAAATCAGATTGTTAGTTATGGTCGTCGGCCTGTTGGTAGTCTGCCTCGGGACATACGTTTCGGCGCCCGCGCAGCACCAGGGCCGCCTGCCGCTCCTGGCCGTGGCCCTGGAACAGGATACGGCGACGTCGCTGGTCTATATCCTGACCATTGACGGGGCCATCGGGGCTGTAACGGATGCCCGCATCGCCGACGCCGTACAGCAGGCCGAAGACGATGATGCCGAGCTGCTGGTTATAATGCTCGACACGCCGGGCGGGTTTACCAAGGCGACCTGGTCGATCTGCAAGAACATCCTGAACAGCGACGTGCCGGTGTGCATGTACGTTGCCCCTCCGGGCGCGCGGGCCGGATCGGCGGGCGTGTATATGACGTACGCCTCGCACATTGCCGCTATGGCGCCCTCGACCAACATCGGCGCCGCTCACCCGGTCTACGGCACGTCTGAAAAAGTCGATTCCGTGATGAACGAAAAAGTCACCAACGACGCCGTGGCGCAGATCCGGGCCGCCGCCGAAAAGCACGGCCGCAACGCTGACTGGGCCGAAAGAGCCGTCCGCGAATCCGTCTCCATCACAAGTACTGAAGCGCTGGAGGAGAACGTCATCGATATCGTGGCCGAGGACCTCGATGACCTGTTCGAGCAGCTCGATGGTCGAGAAGTCGAGCTTCCCTGGGGTACGAAGGAGTTGGCCCTGGCCAACGTCTACACGGAGGAGATCAAGCCGACTTTCGTGCAGCGTTTTCTCGAGGTCATTACGAGCCCGGACATTGTGCTGATTCTCTTCTCGATCGGCATCATGGGCATCATGCTCGAACTGTACAGCCCGGGAGCCATTCTCCCCGGCGTGGTCGGCACCATCTCACTCCTTCTGGCCTTTTACGCCTCGCAAACGCTGCCGATCAACTACGCCGGCGTGGGGCTTATCCTGCTCTCCATTGTTTTCTTCATTGCGGAGATCAAGGTCGTTTCCCATGGCTTATTGACTATCGGCGGGATTATCTCGTTCTTTCTCGGAGGACTTATGCTTGTCGATACCGTCGACCCGGAGTTAAAAGTGTCAATGTCACTGTTGATTACGCTGGCCGCCCTGGTCGGGCTCATCATGTCGGTGGTGCTGTACCTGATAGTGAAGGCTGCCCGCAACCGGCCGTTTATCGGCCACGAGGGATTTGTCGGCAAGAAGGCCGAGGTGCGGCGCGCCGGATACGTGTATCTGAACGGGGCGTTGTGGGCGGCCGAGTGTGACGAGCCGCTCGAAGCCGGTATGAAGGTGGAGGTGACCGGCATAGAGAACCTGACTCTGAAAGTCAAAAGAATTCAATCCTAAACTGGGGAGTGCAACCATGCAGTTGTTACCCATCATTGTCCTGATTGTCTTCGTCGGGCTCTGGCTCCTGTTCAGTATGATCAAGATCCTCAGGGAGTACGAGCGCGGAGTTATATTCCGTCTCGGGCGTCTGATCGGCGCCAAAGGCCCCGGGCTGATCATTCTGATCCCGGTCGTCGATAAGATGGTTCGCGTCGACCTGCGTGTCATCACCTACGACATCCCGCCCCAGGACGTAATCACCAAGGACAACGTTTCGGTAAAAGTGAACGCGGTGCTGTATTTCCAGGTGATGGACGCCAACAAGGCGATCGTTTCGGTCGCGAGTTTCTTCGAGGCCACGTCGCAGATTGCACAGACTACTCTCCGCTCCGTGCTGGGGCAGGTGGAACTGGACGACCTCCTGGCCAACCGCGAGAAAATCAACGCCGAATTGCAGCACATTATCGACGACCAGACCGAGCCGTGGGGCATCAAGGTCTCGGTGGTGGAGGTCAAGAACGTCGACCTGCCGCCCGAGATGACCCGGGCCATCGCGCGACAGGCCGAGGCCGAGCGCGAACGGCGCTCCAAGGTTATTCACGCCGAGGGTGAGTTCCAGGCGGCTGCAAAGCTCACCGAGGCGGCCAAGGTTATCGCCACCGCGCCCAACGCTATTCAGCTTCGTTTCCTGCAGACTCTGACGGAGGTCGCCGTAGAGAAGAATTCCACCATCATTTTCCCGGTGCCCATCGACCTGCTGGAGAGCCTCAAAGGCTTTCTGGAGAGGAAAGCGGAGGAGTAAGCATACACGCCGCTCATGGATAATTGCCGCCGTGGCATTTCAAGGCAGAACCTGCACAGGGTTCTGCCTTCTTTTACGGCCTGCCAACGGGCAGTCGGCGACGCCCCCGAATTTCCTTTCCTTGTCACGGTCCATCGCGTATAATCCCTTCCAGCATGACCACCAAGCGGACAGACTACCTGAGCTGGGATGATTATTTCATGGCCGTGGCGCAGCTATCCGCCCAGCGGTCCAAGGACCCCGGCACCCAGGTGGGGGCCTGTATCGTCAACAGGAACAAGCGGATTATCGGTATCGGCTATAACGGCTTCCCGACCGGATGCCCTGATGACGAGTTGCCCTGGGGGCGCGAGGGGGAGTTCCTCGAGACCAAGTACCCGTACGTCTGCCATGCGGAGATGAACGCCATCGCCAACGCCTCGAACAAGGCCGACCTCGACGGCGCCTCGCTCTACGTCTCACTTTTTCCTTGCAATGAGTGCGCCAAACTTATTGTCCAGGTTGGTGTTAAGGAAGTCGTTTACCTCTCCGACAAGTACGCCGGCACCCCCGAATTCACCGCCGCCAGAAGAATCTTTGAGATGGCCGGTGTGCGCCAGCGGCTGCTCAGGCCGACGGCAGGCAAGGTCACCCTCTCGCTTGAAGAAGACTGAGCCGCCCGGTGTCCGCACGGCCGCAAACGGCGGCCGGGGCCGGGCGTTTTTGTTTGCATACACGACCCGCGACTGATACATTTGCAGACTTAAATGATCCGTCAACCCCATTTACAGGAGTTGGGACAAGTGACCAAGACCGGAGAAGACGTCCTCAGGCTGATAGATGAAGCCGGCGTCCGTTATATCAGGCTCTGTTTCACCGACATTCTCGGCAAAATCAAAGGTATGTCCATCCCCCGGGGTGAAATGGAGAAGGTGCTGGAAGAAGGGCAGGGGTTTGACGGGTCCTCGATCGAGGGTTTCGCCCGTATCGAGGAATCCGACCTTATGGCCATCCCCGATCCCCTGACTTTCCGGATCATCCCATGGGAGATCGCGGGGGAGAAGGTCGCCATGATGTTCTGCGACATCCAGAATCCCGATGGTACCCCGTACGACGGCGACCCGCGATGGGTTTTAAAACGCGCTCTGGCCAGGGTTGCCGATAAGGGCTGGAAATTCTTCGTGGGGCCGGAAATAGAGTACTTCTACTTTGAAAACGACGAAGCACCGAGAACTCTGGACCGGAGCGGGTACTTCGATTACGGCACTGTCGACATCGGCGCGCAGATCCGCAAGAAAACCGTCACCGCCCTTGAATTGATCGATGTTCCGGTGGAGTGCTCGCACCATGAGGTCGCGCCCAGCCAGCACGAGATCGACCTGCGCTACCAGGAAGCGCTGGTAATGGCCGATTTCACCCAGATCTACCGCTTCATCGTCAAAGAGATTGCGATGGAGAACAACCTGTACGCCACGTTCATGCCCAAGCCGATTTTCGCCGAAAACGGATCCGGGATGCACTGCCACATGTCCCTGTTTAAGGGCGATAAGAATGCGTTCTTCGACCCGAACGCGGAATATAACCTTTCCGGCATCGCCCGGGATTTCGTGGCCGGCCTCCTGCACCATGTCAGGGAGATCACCCTGGTCCTGAATCAGTGGGTCAACTCCTACAAGCGGCTGGTTCCCGGGTACGAGGCTCCGGCGTATATCAGTTGGGGCAGACGGAACCGTTCCAGCCTCATCCGCGTGCCGGCCTACCAGCAGGGAAAGGAGAAAGCCACCAGGATCGAGCTGCGCTCTCCCGATCCCGCCGCCAACCCGTACCTGGCTTTCGCCTGTATGCTCGCAGCCGGCCTGAAAGGCATCGAAAACGGGTATGCGCTGCCTGATCCGGTCGAGGACAACATCTACCACATGTCCGGCGATGAGAAAGCCAGGCTGAATATCGACATGCTGCCCAATTCTCTCGAGAATGCCATTCACGCCGCTGAAAAATCGTCGCTCGTGCGGGAAACACTCGGCGACCATGTTTTCGAGATGCTGATCGACAACAAGAAAATCGAGTGGGACCAGTACCGGGTTCACGTCGGCGGATACGAGATCGACAAGTATCTGAGCATGCTGTAGGCGGGTGATCCGATCCGCGCACGACTGAAAAGCCCCCACCCGGGGCTTTTCGTGTATGCGCCCCGGCAGGGGCTTGCCGGTCAAACCAACTGCGCCGAAGGACTCTCCTCTTGCCCGGCCCCGGCAATCATCTATATTCGTCTTCATGACGCGGTACCAGGATCTTGCGGCCTCTGACATCGTTTCGCAGGTAGCCGATGGTCGGATGCGGGCCGTTGACGTTGCACGGCAGGCGCTGAAGCTGGCAGGGACCGAAGGCAGGCAACTGAACGCTTTCATCACTATCTGCGAAGAAAAGGCGCTGGTGCAGGCTGGACGTATTGACGAAATGTCGGTCGAGGCCAGGGCCGGGCTGCCGCTGTGCGGTGTGCCGGTGGCGATCAAGGACAACATATCCTGCACCGGTTATCCTACCACCTGCGGTTCCCGCATCCTTGACGGCTACGTTCCGCCATATGATGCCACGGCGGTCGGGCGTCTGATTCAGGCCGGAGCCGTGATCATCGGCAAGACCAACATGGACGAATTCGCCATGGGGTCGTCCAGCGAAACGTCGTGTTACGGTCCGGTGAAGAACCCTCTGGATCACTCGCTGACACCCGGGGGATCGTCCGGAGGTTCGGCGGCGGCCGTGGCTCAGGGCATTGTCCCGATAGCTCTCGGTTCGGAAACCGGCGGCTCCGTTCGGCAACCGGCTTCGTTCTGCGGCCTGCTTGGGTTGAAACCGTCGTATGGCGCAGTGTCCAGGTACGGGCTGGTCGCCTACGCGTCGTCGACGGACCAGATTTCACCGTTGGCGCGTAATGTCACGGATCTTGCCACGGTCTACCGCGTCATCTGCGGTCACGATCCTCACGACGCCACCTCGGCTGCATTCGACCACCCGGACTACCCGGCCCTACTTGAATCGGACCGGAAGTACCGGCTGGGCATCATAGAGGAATGCTTCGCCGAGGGACTCGCACCGGACGTCGAGAAGGCTGTCTCGCGCGCCGTTCGTGTGCTTCAGGGAGCGGGCCATGCGTTTGTCAAAATGTCGCTGCCGTCCACCGAGCACGCCGTGGCCGCCTATTACATAATCGCTCCCGCGGAGGCATCGGCGAACCTGGCCAGGTTCGACGGCGTCAGGTACGGGCTTCGCCGGGCAGGCCACGGATCAGTGGATGAGATGTACGCACGGACGCGCTCGGCGGGATTCGGCCCTGAAGTCCGCCGACGGATTATGCTCGGCACCTTCGCCCTCTCCTCCGGGTACTATGAAGCCTATTACATGAAAGCGTCCCGCGTGCGCGAACTCATTCGCCGTGAGTACGAGAATGCGTTCACGCAGGTCGATCTTCTGATCTCCCCGACTTCGCCGACGCCGGCCTTCAGGCTCGGTGAAAAGGCGGATGATCCGCTGGCCATGTACCTTTCCGACGTCTACACGATCCCGGCCTCGTTGGCCGGTGTGCCCGCCATATCCGTGCCGTTCGGCACGGCTGCCGACGGCCGCACTATCGGAATCCAACTGACCGCACCGCTGTTTGGTGAACTTTCACTTTTTCGGATGGCCGCTATCCTGCAAAGACACCTGTAGGCCGCACCGTGCGCCGTCCCTGACGACGCCCGCACTATCTCGGCCGGATATGGTTTGACATTGCCGTCTCGTGGCGTATATTGGCCGGTCAGAGCCAAAGGGCTGCCGGGCCGCACGGAAAAATCCTGCGGATGTGTGGCAGCGGCATGTCGACCACGTGATCCAAGTTCAGCGGGGGACGCGATATTGGCCGTATACGACGGATTCGAACCGGCTATCGGACTGGAAGTTCACGCACAACTGCAGACTGCGACCAAGATCTTCTGCGGATGCAAAGCCGCATACGGCGCGCCCCCCAACAGCCTGACCTGTCCGGTGTGCCTCGGGCTGCCGGGAGCGCTTCCGACTCTCAACAAAAAGGCCGTCGAGTTTGCCGCCATGATGATTCTCGCCGTCGGCGGCACCGTGCACCGGCGGTCCTCGTTTGCCCGTAAGAACTATTTCTACCCGGACCTGCCCAAGGGGTATCAGATTTCGCAGTATGAGCAGCCGGTCGGCGGCGGCGGTTCCGTCGCGTACCAGAGCGATAATGGCTCATTGGGTGTTTGCAGGCTGTCCGGAATCCATCTTGAAGAGGACGCCGGGAAGCTGCTTCACGGCGGCGAAAAAGAGGGCACGACGCGAATCGATCTGAATCGTTGCGGCGTCCCGCTGATCGAGATTGTGTCCGAGGCCGACCTGCGTTCCCCCGACGATGCATACAGTTACCTGCTTAAACTTAAACAGTTACTTCAATATGTGGAGGTCTGCTCCGGCGACATGGAAAAGGGACACCTTCGGTGCGACGCCAACGTCTCAGTGCGGGCGGTCGGGCAGGAGGGATACGGAACCCGGACGGAACTGAAGAACATGAATTCGTTCAAGGCTGTCCGGCAGGCCCTCAGGTTTGAAATCGACCGCCAGATTGACCTGTTGAAAGCCGGCGGGAAGGTAAAGCAGGTTACGCTTCTGTGGAATGAGAATGCCCGCCGGTCGGAAGTGATGCGGTCCAAGGAACTGTCGCAGGACTACCGCTACTTCCCGGAACCGGACCTCCCGGCGGTCGAGATCTCCGAGGCGTGGCTTGACGGAATCCGGCGTGCCCTGCCGGAACTTCCGGATGCCAGGGCATCACGATTCGTGCTCCGGTACGCTATCCGCGAATACGATGCCGCCGTCCTGACCGGCAGCCGTTCCTTGGCTGACTTTTTCGAGGCCGTGATGCAGTACTTTGACGACGGCCGGGCGGCCGCCAACTGGATCCTGACCGTACTGCTCGGCGGTCTGCGTGAGGCCGGACAGGAGATCGACGCCTGTCGGGTGAGGCCGGCACAGTTTGACCAACTCCTGGACTGTGTGAAAGACGGCAGGGTGTCAGGTACGGCAGCCAGGCAGGTTCTCGCCGAAATGATTCAGACCGGTAGCGACCCCGCGGCAATTATCGAGACGAAAGCGCTTGGCCAGATATCTGACCCCGACCGGCTGCTGCCCGTGGTTGACCGGGTGCTGGCCCGGTGCGACCGGGCCGTCAGGGAATACCGTGCCGGCAAGACGGCCGCGCTTAAATATCTCATAGGTCAGGTGATACGTGAAACCGACGGGCGAGCCAGGCCTGAGACGGTAAACGATCTGCTCGGGAAAAGACTGAAGGAGTAACGTCAGGTGAGTCAGGAGCGAGCGAGAATTGCGGTCTTTCTCTCCGGAGGGGGAACGAACCTTCAGGCACTTGTCGACGCTGCCAGGGCCGGCACGCTCTCGGCTGACATCGTGTGGGTGGTCTCCAGCCGGCGGGATGCTTACGGCCTGCAGCGGGCGGCGCAAGAGAACATTGAAACGTGTGTCTTCAAAGCGAAGAAGTATCCGTCACAGCAGGAGGCGGGCCGCGCCCTGCTGGCGAAGCTGCGCGAGCGCCGCATCGAGTACATCGCACTCGCCGGGTATCTCAAGCTGCTGCCCACGGAGGTGGTCAGGGCCTTCCGGAATCGTATTGTCAATATCCACAACGCCCTGCTGCCCAAATACGGCGGCAAAGGGATGTTCGGTCACCATGTGCATGAGGCCGTTCTGGCCTCCGGTGATAAAGAGTCCGGACCCACCATCCACCTGGTCGATGAACTTTACGACCACGGCCAAATCCTGGAGCAGGTAAAGGTCCCGGTCCTGCCCGGTGACACACCCGACACGCTGGCCGCCCGCGTGCTGGAACAGGAACACAGACTGTACCCCCGGGTTCTCCAGAAGCTCATTAAAGGAGAATACGCTCTTGACTGAAAACGACGTCATAATGTCCGTTGACATAGCCGAATACCCGCTGATGCGGCGCGGCAAGGTGCGCGACGTATATGACCTGGGCGACACGCTTCTCTTCGTCGCCACCGACCGGATCTCCGCGTTCGACGTCGTGATGCCCAATGGTATCCCCGACAAAGGGCACGTGCTTACCCGGATGTCGCTCTTCTGGTTCGATTTCCTTCAAAAGGTCGTCGACAATCACCTCGTTGCGGCAAACGTCGATGACTACCCGGGCGACCTGCACAAGTATCGCAGCGTTCTGGACGGGCGCTCCATGATCGTTACGAAGGCGGAGCGCGTTGACGTCGAGTGCATAGTGCGAGGGTACATCTCCGGGTCGATGTGGAAGGAACTGGTGGCGGCTCGAGAGCACGGGTCCAACGTTGTGCACGGTTTTTCCTTTCTGGCCGACCTGCGGGAATCGGAGAAGCTGCCCGAGACGCTGTTTACACCATCGACCAAGAACGATGAAGGCCACGATGAAAACATCAGCTTTGCGCTGATGACCGACCTGGTGGGTGAGGATACGGCCGGCCTCTGTCGGGAGAAAGCGCTGGCGATTTATGACCGGGCGGCTCAGTACGCCCTGTCGCGCGGTATCATTATCGCTGATACCAAGTTTGAGTTCGGGTTCAGGGAGGGCAGGTTTCTTCTCATTGATGAAGTCCTGTCGCCGGACTCCAGCCGGTTCTGGCCGCGGGACCAGTACCGGCCCGGCCGGTCCCAACCCTCCTTTGACAAACAGCCCATTCGGGATTATCTGGACAACCTGGGCTGGGACAGAAAACCGCCCGCGCCGGTGCTCCCGGAGGAAGTGGTGCGGGCATGCTCGGAGCGCTACCGAAGGGCCCAGCAACTCTTGACGGAGAAAAGATGACATGAGTGAGCTTATAAAGATCAAGCGCGCACTTGTTTCCGTGTCGGACAAGACAGGCGTGGTTGAGTTGGCCGGGGAACTGGAGAAGGCGGGCGTTGAAATCCTGTCCACCGGCGGCACCATGAAACTGCTGCGGGAAGCCGGGATCCACGTGATCTCCGTCTCCACCTTCACCGGCTGCCCGGAAGTGATGGATGGTCGCGTGAAAACGCTTCATCCCAAGGTCCACGCAGGGATACTGTGCCGCCGGGATAACCCCGAAGACATCAGAGAGCTTGCCGAGCTGGATTCAAAAGCCATTGACCTCGTCGTTGTCAACCTGTATCCCTTCCGTGAGACGGTCGCCCGGCCGGACTCGACCCATGAAGACGTCGTTGAAAACATCGACATCGGCGGTCCCTCAATGCTGCGCTCGGCGGCCAAGAACTACGCGGGCGTGACCGTAGTCGTGGACCCGTCACTGTACGCAGACCTGCTGTCGGAACTTGCGACCAATGACGGTGCCACCAGCCTGGAGTTCCGGAGGCGCTGTGCGGCACGGGCTTTCGCCGTGACGTCGGTGTATGATACGGCCATTGCCGGTTACTTCTCGGGTCTCAGCCGGAGCGGCAAGGCCGCGTTTCCCCGCGATATGGTCCTGTCGTACGTCCGACGGTCCGGACTTCGGTACGGAGAGAATCCGCACCAGGCGGCGTCTCTCTATGCCGATGACGGCTATCCTGGTCCCACGCTGCTGAGGGCCGAGATCCTTGGCGGCAGGGAACTGTCGTACAACAACTATGGTGACCTTGACGCCTGCCTGGACATGCTGCTCGATTTCTCCGAGCCCTTTGCCTGCGTTGTCAAGCACGCCAACCCGTGCGGCGCCGCCGTCGGCTCCACGCCGGCCGAGGCTTACCGCCTCGCCTACGAGAGCGACCCGCTGTCGGCCTTCGGTTCCATTATCGGGCTAAACAAGGCGGTCGATTTAGAGACTGCAGAACTGCTGCACGGCACGCACTTCGTGGAGTGCATTCTCGCGCCCGGGTTTGCACCCGAGGCCCTGAAGCTCCTCAAGAAGAAGCGGAACCGCCGGCTGCTGGAACTGGGTCAGATAGCGGCGGGACGCCCGGACGGCGGGAAGGTCCTTCGCTACCTGCGCGGCGGTCTGCTGGTTCAGGAGGAGGACACTCTGGAAACTTCCGAATCCGACCTCAAAGTTGTTACTAAACGCTCCCCGACGGCCGACGAAGTCGGCTCACTCCTGTTTGCCTGGAAGGTGGTGAGGCATACCAAGTCAAACGCTATCGTGCTGGCGAAGAACCGGGCCACGGTCGGCATCGGTATGGGCCAGACCTCGCGTGTGGATTCCGGCTTCATGGCGGTCAAGCGCGCCGGCGACCGTGCCGGGGGGGCCGTCATGGCCTCTGATGCCTTTTTCCCGATGGCCGACGGCATTGAGGTGGCTACGAATGCCGGGGTCACGGCCATCATCCAGCCGGGCGGTTCCAAGGGAGACGAAGAAGCCATCGCCGCGGCCGATCACGCAGGAGCAGCCATGGTCTTCACGGGTGTCAGGCATTTCAAGCATTAGTACGGTGCCTTTTTGCCGATATAGCGAAAGAAAGACCGGACACCGGATGGTTTTACGCCCTCCCGGTTCCGTTACGGGGGCGGACAGACGATTTCCTCCGCCCTGCAACAACCGCCAGATCGAATGTAGATCGCAAATGCCGCACAGAATTTTCAGAATGGTCCTGCCCGCGCTGCTGGTGACGGCGGTCGGATGCTCGGATGACGAGGAGTCGCCTTCTTCGCCCGGCGGAAACGACCTGCCGACCGTCTCCGTTAACGACCAGACCGTAACCGAAGGGAACACGGCGGTGTTTTCGGTGAGTCTCAGCTTTACCACCGGCGCCGACGTCGTTTTTCACTATGCGACACTCAACGGAACGGCCGTCGCCGGGAGCGATTTTGCGGCTATCCCCCTTATGACCGACACCGTCCCGGCGGGCGCACCTTTTGTCCCGGTTCTTATTGCCATCCTGGATGACGACGAAGTCGAGCCCGTCGAGTCGTTCAGCCTGGTGCTGAGCGGCGTGACAGGGGCTCGATTCGCCGATTCCATCGGTGTCGCCACAATCCTGGACGATGACGTCATGAGCTACGCGGCCGACGTGCGCGGTATTCTGACGGCGAGTTGCGCCCTGGTCGGGTGCCACGGGCAGGGCAGCAGTTCCGGCGGCATGACTCTGGCTCAGCTACAATATGACTCGGTCATGGTTGCCACCGGCACGAATACCGGTGGAAAGGTCGTTGTTGCCGGGAACAGCAGTGCCAGTACCCTGTATACCAAAACGCTTCCGACCGACGATCCTTTGTTCCCCTTTCCGAATCGCATGCCCCAGTCTCGGCCTCCTCTGACTGTCGAGCAACAGCACCGAATCCGCGACTGGATAGACCAGGGGGCGCGCGATAACTGAGAGCGCGAGCCGCCCCGCCGGAGGTCGGCAGGCTTCGCGCTCAGGCACCCGCTTCAGCCGCTATTGTCATCACCGGCAATGAGTTAACGACAAATTCTGCCTTTCCCCGGCAGCCGGCCGGAGCCCCTGCGCGATTCGATCTTGCATCCGGCTGTCAACGGTGCTATCTTGCCCCGAGGCAACGAACGGAAGGAGCGGTCTTGGACAACCGGATACTTGAAATTGTCTTCTACCTCATGGATTACCTGCACGAAAATCACGAACAGGCATCCAGCATCAGCGACGTCTCCCTTGATCTCAAAGGCCTCGGCTATTCCGATGAGGAGATCACGCGCGCTTACTACTGGATTCTCGATCACCTGCAGGGTGCCAGCGAACGGCTCTATTCATCGTTCCCCGGTGAGTGCCGGTCGACCAGAATCCTGACCGACCTGGAACGCTCCTACCTTTCTGCGGAAGCTCACGGATTTCTCATCAAGCTGGCCGGCATCAACGTAATCGATAGTGAACAATTCGAATCGGTTCTCGATCGCGTGGCGCTCTTCGGGCAGCACCCGGTGTCTCTTGAACAGCTCAAGTTCATTGTTACGGTGCTCGCGTTCGGTGCGCACACTGACATAGATAACCGGGTTCTCCTTGACGATGAATCCGATCCGCCGGCCTGCGTCAACTGACATGTCCCTGAAAGGCAAGAAGATCATTACGGGCATGACCGGGGGGATTGCCTGCTACAAGATTCCATACCTGGTCCGCTCTCTGGTGCGCGAGGAGGCCGAAGTGCGCGTGATTATGACGCCGAACGCCACCAGGTTCATCACGCCACTGACGATGGAGACGGTGTCGAACAACCCGGTCGCGGTGGAGATGTTCCCGGAAAACAGGTTCGTCTCCACGCACCATATAGATCTTGCCGAATGGCCGGATCTCTTTGTGATCGCTCCGGCCACGGCCAACTTTATGGGTAAGGTGGCCGGCGGAATTTGTGACGATCTTCTGACCACCGTTATCTGTGCGTCGCCGCGGCCCGTGATAGTGGCGCCGGCCATGAACCCCGGCATGTGGGACAACCCGGTGACCAGGAAAAATGCGGACTACCTCAAGCAATTGAAATATCAGATCATCGGACCGGCCGAAGGGGAGATGGCCTGTGATCACTGGGGCATCGGCCGCATGGTCGAACCGGATGCGCTCCTGAAAGCCGTCAAAGACTTCTTCAAGAAGACCTCAAAAAAAAAAGCCCTGAGCGGTAAGAGGGTTCTCGTAACGGCCGGACCCTGCCGCGAGCCGCTCGATCCGGTCCGCTTTCTTTCCAATCGCTCCTCCGGCAGAATGGGTCACGCCCTGGCCCGGGCAGCGGCCGAACTCGGCGCCGAGACAACGCTTGTTTCCGGCCCGACGGCACTGGATGCCCCGGTGGGTGTAGACTTCGTCTCGATCGAGACGACGGCGGAGTTGTTCAAGGCCGTGAGCCGTCGGTTCAAGCGGACGGATGTCCTGATCATGGCGGCGGCGCCGGCTGATTTCAGACCCGCGGCCGTAAGCTCTCAGAAAATCAAGAAGCAGCGTGCCGCCCTGTCGATGCAGCTGGAGCGCACGACCGATATTCTTGCCACCCTGGGCCTGAAGAAAAAGTCGGGACAGATACTGGTCGGCTTTGCCGTGGAAACGGAGAACGGTGAAGCCAATGCCCGCAGGAAACTTAGAGAGAAGAACCTGGACCTGATCGTGCTCAACAATCCGTGCGACGCCGGCGCGGCCTTCGAGCACGAAACAAATCAGGTCACGGTTCTCTCGCCCGGCCGCAGGGCCGAACGCTGGCCTCTGATGGCGAAGGATGCGTTGTCCGTAAAACTGCTTGAAAAAGTGGCCCGCATGCTGTAATATGCCCATCGATTACCCGACGAGAAATCATGCGAAAGAAACCGGCTAACTTGCAGGAGCTGTTCCGGCGGGCCCTTTCGTCCCAGATTGATCTCGGCATGGGCGAGGTCGTTCTGGGCGGCCGGCCGGCCCTCGGCCCGCGACTGCCCGAAGCCCTTGCCACTGCCAAGAAGAAGGTCATCCCGGCCGGCGAGGCAATCGAGGAATTCAGTCGGAACCGGATCGGTGACGGCGATGATCAACAGATGATGATATCGCTCTCCCAGGAGGCGTCGTACGGGTCGCTTGAGGAGCATTGCCAGGCCATCTGCGAATGCCAGCGCTGCGCTCTCGGCCGCACGCGCACAAAGTTCGTCTATGGGGTGGGCAATCCCCACGCCGACCTGATGTTTATCGGCGAGGCGCCGGGCGCCGAGGAGGACCGCCTGGGGGAACCGTTTGTGGGCCGGGCGGGAAAGTTGCTCGATCGCATTCTCGAAGCCATCCAGATGTCTCGTGACCAGGTGTATATCGGTAACATTCTCAAGTGCCGCCCGCCCGGTAACCGTGACCCGCAACCCGATGAGATGGCCCTGTGCCTGCCGTACCTGCAGGAGCAGATTCGCCTGATAGAGCCGAAGCTGCTGTGCCTGCTCGGACGGGTGGCGGCCCAGGTATTGCTCAAGACGACTACTCCGCTGGGCAAGCTTCGCGGCCGCTGGTTTGACTTTCAGGGCGTTCCGGCCATGGTCACGTACCATCCCGCGGCCCTGCTCCGATTTCAGGCGTACAAGAAAGACTGCTGGGCCGACATGCAAATGCTCAAGGCCCGCCACGACGAGTTGACCTGAGGAACGAACCAGCCATGGCGTATCGCACACAGTCACGGAAGCAGGACGCGCACCTGGAGCCGCCTCAGTCACTCGATGCCGAGCAGGCCGTCCTGGGATCTATCCTCAAGGATGCCGAGGCCATCAACAGTGTCATCGAAGTCATCGACAGCCCGCACCATTTTTACTCTCCACGGCACCAGATCATATACCAGGTTATGCTGGACCTGTACGGCCAGACGCAGCCGTGCGACATCACCACCGTCGCCAACGGTCTTGCCGGCAAGGGATCACTGGACAAGACCGGCGGAAGGGTCTATCTGGTCGAGCTTATAGAGCAGGTGGCGTCGACGGCCAACGTCGCGCGCCACGCCGAAATCGTTCTCGAGAAATCGATCCTTCGTTCGCTTATTAGTACCTCCGATGAAATCTCCCACAGCTGTTACCTCCAGGAACACCCCGTCGAGGAGTTGCTGGACTATGCCGAGGCGAACATTTTCGACATCTCCGAAAAGCGGCTGCGCAAGGGATTCGTGGCGGTGAAGGATCTGGTCCAGCCGACCTTCGAGCGGATAGAGGAATTCCAGCATTCCGGCACCGGCTTCGGCCTGCGAACCGGGTACGACGAGGTTGATGCGCTGACCAACGGTCTTCACAACGGCGACCTGATAGTAGTGGCCGGGCGACCATCAATGGGAAAGACATCGCTTGCCCTCAATATCGCCGAGCACGTGGCTATCGTGCTCAAGAAGGGGGTGGGCGTTTTCTCGGTTGAAATGTCCAAAGAAGCCCTCACGCTGCGTCTGATCAGCACCCGTGCCAGGATCAGCCAGCAACGCATACGCGCCGGCAAAGCCTCGGAAAAGGAGATGCATCGGTTGACACTGGCCGGCGGAACGCTGGCCGCGTCCGAGATCTTCCTTGACGATTCGGCTACGCTCTCGTCGCTGGAAATGAGGGCCAAGGCCCGGCGGCTCAAGGCGCAGCATGATGTCGGCATGATCATTGTGGACTACATCCAGCTAATGTACAGTTCCGGTCGGACGGAGAACCGCCAGCAGGAGATAGCCCTGATCACGCGCAGCATGAAGGCGCTGGCCAAGGAGCTGGACATCCCGGTGGTGGCTATCTCGCAGTTGTCGCGCCAGGTCGAGCAGCGCGGCGGTGACAAGCGCCCCCAGCTTTCGGACCTCCGCGAATCGGGTGCTATCGAGCAGGACGCCGACGTGGTCATGTTTGTGTATCGGCCGGAGTTCTATTTGTCGCCTGACGATCGCGATAATCCCAAGAACGAGGCAAAGCTGGGCGTGGCTGAAATCATCGTGGCCAAGCAGCGGAACGGCGAAACGGGCACGGTCAAGCTCCGCTGGTTCAAAGAATTCACCAAGTTCGAGAACCTCGAACGTCACCATCGCGAGCTGCCTCCGGGCGCTGAACCTGTCAGCGGGTCGGACGTGCCCTTTTAGGAGCGGGCATGCAGTATGGACTTACGACGGTCGTGGGCCGTCGCGGCGTCAGTCTCATTAACCGACTCGGTGGTCTGTCTCTACTGCTGTTCAGGTTTGCCACCTCGCTGAAAGACATTCCGCGTTCCCTCCGGCTAATCATCGAGCAGTTCTATTCGATCGGCGTGCGTTCTCTTCCACTGATCATCGTAATCTCCATTTTCATCGGGGCCGTGTCGGCGTGGCAGGCGGCCTATCAGTTCAAGTTCATCGGCGCGCCGCTTCGGCTTCTGGGGCAGGCGGTGGGTAAGGCCGTGGTGATAGAGCTGGCGCCGGTGTTATCCGCCCTTGTGTTTGCCGGTCGCGTAGGCGCCGGGATCACCGCCGAGATGGGCACCATGCGCGTCACGGAGCAGATCGACGCCCTGGATGCGATGGGTATCAACCCGGTGCGCTACCTGGTTCTGCCGCGCGTGCTGGCCTGCCTGATTATGGTTCCGATGCTGGTCATTTTTGCCAATTTCATTGCCATTATGGGCGGGTTGGTGGTGGCCGTGCTGGGGGTAGACATCTCGCCGGAAACGTTTCTCAACGGGTTCAAGGATTCGTTCAAGGTGAGCGATTTCCTGGGCGGGCTTACCAAGGCCGCCGTCTTCGGGCTTCTGGTCGGTCTGGTCGGTTGCCAGGAGGGCTTTCGCGCCGAAGGCGGGGCGGAAGGGGTGGGGGCGGCCACAACCACGTCTGTAGTGGTCTCGTGCGTACTGATTCTCGTGTTCAATTTCATATTCGCGATGGTGCTCTTCAGAATCTGACGGATTTCGATGGCCTATATACGGATTGACAACCTGGTCAAGCAATTCGACACTCAAACGGTGCTCGACGGCGTCAGCATGG
Organism: Acidobacteriota bacterium; assembly: GCA_035529075.1. NCBI lineage: Bacteria > Pseudomonadati > Acidobacteriota > Acidobacteriota bacterium. Next base: position 422,371 of record DATKXK010000014.1, read on the forward strand.
ACATAAACAGGGGCGAGTCCATCGTCGTCATCGGTCAGTCCGGATGCGGCAAGTCCGTGCTGCTCAAACATCTCCTCCGCTTGCTTACTCCCACCCGAGGGACGGTCGTTTTTGATGGTCAGGACATCTTCTCACTGAATCAGGCCGGGCTTGACGTGGTGCGACGCCGCATCGGCCTGCTGTTCCAGTCCGCCGCGCTGTTTGATTCGCTGACGGTGGCGGAGAACGTCGGTCTCGGGTTGAAGGAATCGCGACGTTACGCCAAACACGAAATACGGGACATCGTACAGGCGAAACTGGAGTTGGTGGGGCTGGCCTCCAGTTTCGATATGTATCCGGCGGAACTCTCCGGCGGCATGCGCAAGCGAGTCGGCCTGGCCCGGGCGATTGCCACCGATCCGGAGGTGCTGCTGTATGATGAGCCGACCACCGGCCTCGATCCCATCAGGGCGGACATGATTAACCGGCTGATTGTCGAGTTGAACCAGAAACTGCACGTCACCTCAATCGCCGTAACTCACGATATGAGGTCGGCCTACAAGATTGCCGACCGGATAGTCATGCTGTACGAGGGTAAGGTCGAGTTCGACGGCACGCCGGACGAAACGCGCTCGACGGACAACCCGATTGTCCGGCAGTTCATTACCGGTCAGGCCGAGGGCCCGATTCAGGTAGGATGATACGAGGAGAACAAAAGCTCAAGACCGCGTACTTCTGCTCGCGGTGCGGTGCCGCACATCCCAAGTGGCAGGGGCAGTGCCGGGAATGCGGCGCGTGGAACAGCCTTATCGAGGAGCGCGTGGCCGCACGGAAGAAGACGAACGCGGCGAGTTCATCCGCCGAGGCGGTCAGAATGACGGATATCACCGATCCGCTGGTCAGGGGGTACCAATCGGGTATCGCCGAGTTTGATCGCGTCCTCGGGGGCCAACTGCTGCCCGGAATGACCGTGCTCGTTGCCGGAGACCCGGGCATCGGCAAGTCGACCCTCCTGTTGCAGGTGGCCGAAGCTTACTCGCGTCAGGGCACACCCGTGCTCTACGTTACGGGCGAAGAATCCCTTCCTCAGATCAAATCGCGTGCCCGCCGCCTGGCCGTAACCGGTGAGAATATCGACGTTGTTAATGACACTTCGCTCGAGGCTATTCTCGCCGTCGCCGAAAAAGGACGGTTCGGCGTCGTGCTGGTGGATTCCATCCAGACCGTCTCCTGCGCCCAGTTTGCCTCACCCCCGGGCACTGTAGCGCAGGTGCGTGAAGCGGCTGGCGCCCTTATCGCCATGGCCAAGGCGAGCGGCAAGTCACTCTTCCTGGTCGGTCACGTGACCAAGGACGGCATCATCGCCGGTCCGAAGGTCCTCGAACACATGGTGGACACGGTCATTTCGTTTGAGGGAGACTCGTCTCATTTGTACCGGGTGCTGCGCGCCACCAAGAACCGCTTCGGCTCGGTCCTGGAAATCGGCCTGTTTGAAATGACCTCCTCCGGGCTGGCGGAGGTGGCCAATCCGTCGTCCCTGTTCCTGGGCGAGCGGGCCGCATCGGGCGCCGTCGTGGCCGGCATCTGCGAGGGGACACGGCCGCTCCTGGTCGAGGTCCAGGCGCTGGTTACGTCCTCCAGCTACGGGACTCCGCAGCGCGTGGCGGGCGGCATCGACGGTAAGAAACTGTCTCTGCTGCTGGCTATCCTGGAAAAACGTTGCGGCTATCCCATGGCCGCCAACGACGTTTTCGTTTCGCTTGCCGGCGGCCTGAAAGTCTTTGAAACCGCTCTCGATCTGCCGGTTGTCACGGCCATTGTATCGTCGCTGAAGAACAGGCCGGTTGACCCCAAAACGGTGGTCATCGGCGAGATCGGGCTATCCGGCGAGGTACGGGGTGTCGCCGCCATCGATCAGCGCGCGGCCGAGGCGGCCAAGCTTGGCTTCACAACCGTGGTGCTCCCCCAGGCAAATCTGGCGCAGGTCGTCGGCACGTCGATCAAGCTTGCGGGAGTGAAAGACCTGCAGTCGGCACTGGATATCGTCCTTGGCTAGCGAGTCGATATTCACGCTCAGGGCCGAGGACGGCGGCGTACGCCGTGGCGAAGTGTCAACCGGCCACGGAGAATTCCAGACGCCCGTCTTCATGCCGGTCGGGACCTCCGGAACCGTCAAGGCGCTGACCTCCCGTGATCTCCACGAGATCGGGGCCCAGATCATCCTCGGCAATACGTATCACTTGTATCTCCGTCCGGGTCCTCACATCATCAAGGGGCAGGGCGGGCTGGCTGCATTTATGGGATGGCGCGGTCCGACCCTTACCGACAGTGGTGGATTCCAGGTGTTTTCCCTCAAGGACATTAACAGCATCACCGATGAGGGTGTGGAATTCCAGTCTCATATTGACGGCAGTCGGCACCTGTTCACGCCCGAGAAGGTCATGGAAATACAGCATACCATCGGCGCCGACATTATCATGGTGTTCGATGAATGCGTCCCCTATCCGGCTGACAGCTCGGCGGCCGCCCTGGGTGTGAAACGAACCTACGACTGGGCGCGGCGATGCCGGGCCAGGCTTTCCGAACTCAACCCGGACTCAGGCGGGCGGCCCGCCCTTTTCGGAATCGTGCAGGGATCGGTGTACAAGGACCTACGCAGTCAGTCGGCCCAACAGATTGTCGACCTCGACTTCGCCGGCAACGCCATCGGCGGGCTCTCGGTAGGGGAGAGCAAGGAAGAGATGGAGGCGACCCTGGCCCACACCATCGCGTACCTGCCCAAAGACAGGCCGCGCTACCTGATGGGCGTCGGGTACCCCGAGGACATTCTCATGGCCGTGTCATACGGCGTGGATATGTTTGACTGCGTGCTTCCCACGCGCAACGCCCGCACCGGTCAGGTGTTTACTTCTGAAGGTCCGCTCGTTTATCGCAACGCTGAGTTTGCGTCCGATGATCGGCCGCTCGACCCGAACTGCGACTGCCGCGTGTGCCGGACATACAGCCGGGCGTACCTGCGCCACCTGTATAACCAGTCGGAGATCACCGGCATGGTGCTGGCCTCGTATCATTCGAGCTACTTCTTCCAGAAACTGCTGCGCAATATCCGGAAATCCATCGAGGACGGCTGTTTCGAGATGTTTCGGAAGGAATTCCTCTGGACGTACCTGGCGGGCGACGGATAATCGGTCGGCCTAGAACCGGCTCAGCGGCAGAAGGTACCCAAAGGTCAGGCGGAAGCCGCCCGTGCGGATCGGTTGCGACCGGCGCGACCACTCGCCGGGGCCGTGCCGGCCCCACTTGATGAGATCCGTGCGCAGCTCCGTAACGCCCGCCTCGACTGAATAGGACTGTCGGTACCGCAGACCCAAGGTAATGCGATAGCCGAACTCCCGGGCCAGCTCGACGTCTACTACTTGCTCCTCGTCCAGCAGGGAGTCCGCCGAGGCGCTCGAGAGGCTGAACCCGCTAATGGCATATACGGCCCCCAGGCCGATATAGCCGGTCAGGTGGTTAGTTCCGCGATAGTAAAAGGTCTCCAGGGCAAAGGTTGTGGTGTGCAGGTCACCGTTGGGATACAGCCTGGAGTTCAGTTCGCCATATCGATAGTCCACGGCGCCCCGGATTACGAGCGGGTGTATGACCAGCATTTCGTAGCTGGCCGATAGTTGCGGCCCGACCGAGGTCACCCCGTTCGGGCTGCTCACACCGGCGGACAGATGGAGGTTGATGGCTGCCAGAGTGTCCTCTTCAACCGGGTTCAGAGGTGCTATCGGCAGACACATCCATAAAGCGACCAGCAGAACATACATGCTAATTCCTTGGCTCTCTATTAAGTAAGTACGTTCATGGTCACCAAAACTCCTAAGAAAATATAGGCTTAGAGCTGGAATTGGAATACGGCACGCCTCAGCAACGGCACTATGACTGGCACGTCCGTCGGTACAATATTGCTCTGCTCGGTGGCGCGTAATTCTTTGGCGTGCAAGGGAGAAATACCCTGTCCTGCTGCCGAAAGCGGTTGACAAGAATGCACCAGCACATATATTGAGCCCTTGTGCCCGATTCAGGTGCGGACAAATCCGCGCCTGCGGCGACGGACCAGAGCGGAAGTGCTATAGTTTATAGGGAGTTAGCCATGAGCGCCAGCCAGGTCTACAAGAACTTCATCAACGGAGAATGGGTCGAATCAAAATCCGGTGAAACCTTTGAAAACCGCAATCCGGCCAACACCGACGAACTGGTCGGCGTCTTCCAGAAATCAACACCCGAAGATGTGAAGGCTGCCATTGATGCTGCCGCCGAGGCGTATGAAAAGTGGCGTCTCGTTCCGGCACCGAAGCGCGGAGAAATTCTTTTCCGAATCGCTTCCCGGTTGCTGGATGTTAAGGAAGCACTGTCCCGTGATATGACCCGCGAGATGGGCAAGATTATCGCCGAAACGCGCGGCGATACGCAGGAAGCTATCGATATGGCCTTTTACATGGCCGGTGAAGGCCGCCGTCTGTTCGGCATGACCACGCCTTCGGAACTGACGAACAAGTTCAACATGACCGTGCGTCAGCCGCTAGGCGTCTGCTCCTTCATCACTCCCTGGAACTTCCCTATGGCTATTCCCGCGTGGAAGATGATGCCGGCCCTGATTTGCGGCAACACCGTCGTTATAAAGCCGGCTACGGACACCCCTCTTTCCGTGGTCAGCCTGGTCAGGATCTGTCATGAAGAGGGTATCCCTCGGGGAGTCGTCAACATGGTCACCGGTTCCGGCGGCACGCTTGGCGATGCGCTGATCGGTGATCCCCGGGTAAAAGTGGTGTCGTTTACCGGATCGACGGAGACCGGCCGCAAGGTGTCACGCGCCTGCGCGCCGAACTTCAAGCACTCCTGCCTGGAGATGGGCGGCAAGAACGTGCAGATTGTGATGGACGATGCCAAGCTGGAATTGGCCGTTGACGGCGCCCTGTGGGGGGCGTTCGGCACCACCGGCCAGCGCTGCACGGCTACCAGCAGGCTGGTCTGCCACAAGGACGTTGTCGGTAGGTTCGTGTCTATGCTTGTTAAACGTGCCCGGGAGTTGAAAATCGGCGGCGGGCTTGACGAGACGGTGCAGATGGGTCCGTGCATCAATCAGCAGCAGCTTGATACGATATTGAGCTACATAGAAGTGGGTAAGAAAGAGGGCGCCAGGATGGCTACCGGAGGTGAGAAGCTCACCGGCGGTGATTACGACAAGGGCTTCTTTGTCGGGCCGACCGTATTCACCGAAGTGACCCGCGACATGCGCATCTGGAAGGAGGAGATCTTCGGCCCGGTTCTCAGTGTGGGCACCTTCTCTACGCTGGAGGAGGCCATAGAGTTGGCCAATGACACCAATTACGGGTTGTCAGCCTCGATCTACACCCAGGATATCAACAAGGCCTATGTCGCCATGCGCGACGTCTACACCGGCATCTTTTACGTCAACGCCCCTACCATCGGCGCCGAAACGCACTTGCCGTTCGGCGGCGTCAAGGAGACCGGAAACGGCCACCGGGAGGCTGCCACGGCGGCGCTCGACGTTTTCAGCGAGTGGAAGTCCGTGTACATAGATTTCTCCGGCACCCTGCAGCGAGCGCAAATTGACACCGATTGAACCGCAGACCAGAACTGCTTTTCGTGACACGTCGGAAGCACACGCATATCCTGCGCACGAAAGTTGGAATACTTGACACGTTGTAAGTTCACGTTCGACCGTCGGCGAGGACATCGCCTCATGTATCTGATACTGTTCATCTGGATGGCCTCCTGTATTTAGGAGGCCGACAGAGTGTCCGGGCGATCATTGATCCATCTCGCTTGAACGGCAAGGAAAGGAACTGACAATGGCAAGAACGAAGAAAAAAGTGATTATCATGGGCGCGGCCGGTCGCGATTTCCATAATTTCAACACGCGGTACCGCGATAATGCCGACGTTGACGTAGTGGCCTTCACGGCTACCCAGATTCCCGATATCTACGGGCGCCGCTATCCCGCCTCTCTGGCCGGTAAGCTCTACCCGAAAGGGATTCCGATTTACGACGAGAGCAAGTTGCTGGACCTGGTCCGGAAGCACGCCGTGGACGAGGTCATCTTCTCGTATTCCGACGTTTCCTATCAGGATCTAATGGAGAAGGCCGCTTACGTAATAGCCGCCGGGGCCAGGTTCGCCGTCGAGGGCGGCGCGCCGACCATGATCCTGTCGACCAAACCAGTGGTGGCGGTGTGCGCCGTCCGCACCGGCTGCGGCAAGTCCCAGACCACCCGGAGAGTCGCGCAGGTACTCCAGGCGCAGGGCAGGAAGGTGGTCGTAATCCGTCACCCCATGCCGTACGGTGACCTGGCCAAGCAAGCCGTGCAGCGCTTCGCCGCCCTGGCTGACCTGGACAAGCACAAGTGCACGATTGAAGAGCGCGAGGAGTACGAGCCTCACATCGTCAACGGCGTAGTCGTCTACGCCGGCGTTGACTACGAAAAGATCGTTCGGCAGGCCGAGAAGGAGGCGGACGTCATTCTCTGGGACGGTGGCAACAACGACATGCCGTTTTACAAGCCGGACCTCATGATTACGGTGGTTGATCCGCATCGTCCCGGGCACGAGTTGTCCTACTACCCGGGCCAGGCCAACCTGCTTCTGGCCGACGTTGTGGTCATCAACAAGATCGGCACAGCCGATCCGGAAGACGTTGCCACCGTGCGCGCCAACGTGGCCGCCTACAATCCGGATGCGATCGTGGTCGATGCGGCTTCGCCGATTGCCGTCGACAAGCCGGAGCTTATCCGGGGCAGGAAGGTCCTGGTCGTGGAGGACGGCCCCACGCTGACGCACGGTGGGATGACGTTCGGGGCGGGCGTTGTGGCGGCCGAGAAGTTCGGCGCCGCCGAGCTCGTCGACCCACGACCCTACACGGTCAAGTCGATCAGTCGCACTTTTGAACGGTACCCGGACATCGGAGTGGTCCTGCCGGCGATGGGATACGGAGCGCAGCAAATGAAGGACCTTGAAACGACGATCAATCGCGTCAAGTGTGATGCCGTGATTGTCGCGACCCCCATCGACCTTACACGCATTATCGAAATCAAGAAGCCGTCCACCCGGGTGTACTACCGGCTTCAGGAAATAGGTCTTCCGGATCTGGAGCAGGTGCTGCGTGACTTTGCAAGCAGCAGGAAAGGGACAAAGTCCGGCGGCCGACGCCGGGTCCCGAAGAAGTGACGGCGAGGATTCCGCGGCAGGCGGGTCGATCTGCCGGCCTGCCTCGCATGAGAACCTGAGGTCATTTGGCTCAAGCCGTTGGCTATGGCGGAAACGAAAACAGCAGTTGTTGCCCTGGGCGGTAACGCCATCACCGTTCCCGGCCGGGAAGACACTATCGCCAACCAGTTCGCCAATACGCGCAAGTCACTCGATGGCATCGTCGAGCTTGTGCGCGACGGGTATAACCTCGTGGTGACGCACGGTAACGGCCCGCAAGTCGGGAATGCCCTGTTGCGCGTTGAATCCGCGCGCGGAAAGGCGCCGATTCTGCCCCTCGGCGTCCTTGTGGCCGACACCGAAGGGGGCATGGGGTATATGATCGAGCAGTCGCTGCAGAATCGGCTCCGCGTCGAGAAGATCGACCGCCCGGTGGTCACGATTATCACGCAGATGCTGGTCCGGCAGGATGATCCGGCCGTCCATAATCCGACCAAGTTTGTCGGTCAGTTTTACTCCGAAGAGGAAGCACGCGTGTTTGCCGAGACGCGCGGCTGGCGGATGAAAAAAGACGCCGACCGAGGCTGGAGACGCGTCGTCCCGTCGCCAACACCATACCACGCCGTCGAAGCCGATACTATTCGACGGCTGGTCAGTGCCGGTACGATTGTCATTGCCGGAGGCGGGGGCGGTATTCCGGCCTACGTCGACGAGAACGGCAACTATGAGGGCATGGACGCAGTGATTGACAAGGACCTCGCCTCGGCCGTGCTGGCCCGCGAGATCGGCGCCGGCATCCTCTCGATTCTTACGTCCGTGGACGGGGTAGCCATTTACTTCGGCCAGCCCCGGCAGCGGCAGCTCGATCGCTGTTCGCTGGACGAAATCAAGAAGTACTACGATGAAGGGCATTTCCCGCCCGGTTCGATGGGACCGAAAATCCGCGCCGCCATCGACTTCCTCGAGGGTGGCGGCCAGATGGTGACCATCAGCGCCTTCAGGGATGCCCGAAAAGCGCTCACGGGAGAAGCTGGAACGAGAATTGTGCCGGTTTGATCATGTGCAGACTTTCACGGGAAACGATAGACGACATCCTGCGCCAGGGGCGGATCTTCGAGGTCGGCGGCGCCGTCCGCGATAGGTTCCTTATGAAGAACGCGCCCGCCAAGGACCGCGACTACCTCGTCACCGGGATAGAGTACGATGACCTGACCAGGGTGTTGAAGAGCCACGGTCGCGTCGATCTTGTCGGGCGTAGTTTCGGCGTGATCAAGTTCACCCAGTCACACTCCGGCCGGCTGTACACGTTCGACATCACACTGCCCCGCAGGGAGCATTCTACCGGGGTTGGACATAAAGACTTTGCGGTCAACTTCGATGCCAATCTGGCCGTCGAAGATGATCTGGTGCGGCGCGATTTCACGATTAACGCCATGGCACTGGCCCTCGACAACGAAGAGCTTATCGATCCGCTCGGGGGGCGTCCCGACCTCGACAAGCGTCAGATCCGGATGACTTCGGAGAGGTCCTTTCAGGAGGACCCGCTTCGCATGCTTCGTGCGGTTCAGTTTGCCGCCCGTCTTGAGTTCACTATCGAGCCGGGCACGTTCGGGGCCATGAAAGCCCACGCCGCGCTGATCAGGACGGTTTCGAGCGAGCGCATTGCCGAGGAACTCAACAAGCTCCTGCTGGGCGCGGAGCGGCCGTCTGAGGGATTCCGCCTCATGCAGAAGTGCGGCCTTCTCAAGGAAGTGCTGCCCGAACTGGACGCCTGCGTCGGCGTCGATCAACCCGGCGGGTATCACCGGTACGACGTGTTCGAGCACACGCTGTTCACGGTGGATGCCGCCAAACCGAGCCTGCGGCTTCGCCTCGCGGCCCTCTTTCACGACGTCCAGAAGCCTCAATCCAAGCGTCTCGTCGGTGACGGCGCCACCTTTTACGGGCATGAAACGTCGGGGGCGCACACGGCCCGGCACGTGATGGCACGACTGCGGTATCCGAAAGACGTGAGCGGCGACGTGGCCACCCTGGTGGAACGCCACATGTTTACGACCGACGTCGGTGAGAAGGGCCTCCGACGGCTGGTCAGGCGAGTGGGGAAAGAACTCATTTTTGACCTGCTTGACCTCCGCCGTGCCGACGTGAAGGCTCAGGGCATGGGCGGCACCACCGAGGACGTGGACCGGTTCGAGGCCGACATCCGCGGCGAGATCGCGCGAAAGGCGCCCTTCGGTATTAGCGATCTGGCTCTTGACGGCCGTGACGTTATGGCCCTTCTTGGGATGGAACCCGGGCCGGTCGTGGGACAGGTGCTGGAATACCTGCTGGAGCAGGTTCTGGACGACCCGTCGCTCAATACCCGGGAGCAGCTTCAGACCCTGACCCGCGATTTTAAATCAGGAGAACAAGAACATCAACATAGAGGCAGTCGCGAGGAAGACAAGCGATGAAAATCCATGAGTATCAAGCCAAGGAGATCTTTGCCCGGGCCGCCATTCCGATATCTGAAGGTGAGGTGGCGACCACCCCTGCGGAGGTAGTCGAAGTTGCCGAACGGTACAACAAGCCGGTTATGGTCAAGGCTCAGGTGCACGTCGGGGGCCGTGGCAAAGCCGGCGGCGTGAAGTACGCGGAAAACACCGAAGCCGCCGGGGTGCTTGGCCAGCAGATCCTCGGAATGTCCATCAAAGGACTGGTCGTTAAGAAGGTGCTGGTCACGGTGGCCGAGGAAATCCTGTCCGAGAGCTACGTCGGCATCATACTCGATCGCGCGGACCAGAAACCGGCGATAATGGTATCTTCGGCCGGCGGCGTCGATATTGAGGAAGTCGCGGCCAAAACGCCGCATAAAATTCACAAGCTGCACGTGGACCCGGTGCTGGGATTGCGCGCCTACCAGGCGCGTGACCTCGCCTATAAGCTCTATCGGGACAGCGCCCAGGTGCGGCAGGCCACTGATATTATCCTGAAGCTGTACGATGTTTTCTGGAATGCCGACGCCTCGCTGGTCGAGATCAACCCGCTGATTACCACGCCGGGCCGAGGGGTCGTGGCCCTTGACGCCAAGATCAATATCGACGACAACGCCCTGTACCGGCAGCCGGATATTGCCGCCATGCGCGACCTGGACGCCGAGGAACCGGCGGAAGTCCGGGCGCGCGAGGCTGACCTGTCCTTCGTCAAGCTGGACGGCAACATCGGCTGCATCGTCAACGGCGCCGGGCTGGCCATGGCCACCATGGACCTGGTGAAACGGTACGGCGGGGACCCGGCCAATTTCCTGGATATCGGCGGGTCCTCCAATCCGGACAAAGTAGTCAACGCCATGCAAATCATCCTGTCCGACCCGAACGTCCGGTCCATTCTCATAAACATCTTCGGCGGGATAACCCGCTGTGACGATGTGGCCAACGGGCTGGTAACGGCTCTCAACGAGCTCAGACCGGCGGTGCCCGTGGTAACCCGGCTCACCGGTACCAACGAGAAGGAGGCGCATAAAATACTCGCCTCGATGAGGCTGCCCACCGCGGAGACGCTGGACGAGTGCGTCAAGAAGGCTATCGCGCTGGCGGGAATCGAAGCGTAACCGGGACGTGCAAAGAGGAAAATGAAGCGATGTCAATATTCATAGACAAGAAAACGAAGGTCGTGGTTCAGGGAATCACGGGTCGCGACGGATCGTTTCACGCCAGGCAGATGAAAGTCGACGGCGCCAACGTGGTCGGCGGCGTCACGCCGGGCAAGGGCGGCAGCAAGGTGGCCGGTGTTCGCGTTTTTGACACCATGGCCGAAGCGGTCGCCAAGACCAAGGCAAACACCTCCGTAATTTACGTGCCGCCGGCCTTCGCCGCCGATGCCGTTTACGAAGCGGTCGATGCCGGAATAAAACTGGTTGTCTGCGTCACCGAGGGCATTCCCGCCAATGACATGATGAAGGTGGTAGCCTACGTCAGGGAAAAAGGCGCGCGGCTGATTGGCCCCAACTGCCCCGGGATTATTTCACCCGGCCAGTCAAAGGTCGGTATCCTTCCGGGCTTCATTGTCAAGAAGGGCCCCGTCGGGGTCGTGTCGCGCTCCGGCACGCTCACCTATGAGGCTATCTGGGCGTTGACTCAGGCCGGCATGGGCCAGACGACCTGTATCGGGATCGGGGGTGACCAGGTCATCGGTACAACCTTTATCGACTGCCTGGAAGCGTTCGAGGCCGACAAGGCCACCAGGGCCATCGTGATGATCGGCGAGATCGGTGGCACCGATGAAGAGCGGGCGGCCGAGTTTATCAAAAAGCACGTGAGCAAGCCGGTGGTTGCTTTCATCGCCGGTCAGACCGCTCCACCGGGAAAGCGTATGGGGCACGCGGGCGCCATCATTTCCGGCGGTTCGGGAACCGCGGCCGAGAAGATCGCCGCCCTGAACAAGGTCGGCATACCGGTAGCGGGATCGCCGAACGAGATACCGGCGTTTCTCAAGGAGCAGATGAAGAAATCGAAATCCGTCTCACGAACCGCCCGGCCGACCAGGGCCAAAGCGACTCGTAGAAGAACAGCAACGGGAAAAATCACCGGAAAGAAGAGTACTCGAAGCAGCTCCAGCCGCTAAGCTGGTGGTAAACATCAACCTGAACGAGCGTCATCGTTCGAAGGAGACGTCATGAGTGACGGTAGTCCGGCGGGGCAGAGCGCCTCAAAGCCGGCCGCTCAGACCAAGTATGACTATTCAGAGGGTCCGCTCCCTCTGAATATCAACCTGAAATGGTGCAAGGCCTGCAATCTATGCATTGCACTTTGCCCCAAGCAGGTGTTCGAGCCGGACCGCGACGGGAGACCGGTCCAGGCACGTCCCGAAAACTGCACTCAGTGCACGATCTGCTGGGTTCACTGCCCTGACCTGGCGATAACGTCAAACTACAAATAGAAAGAGGATACGGATGGCTCAAGCAAAACGTGTCCTGGTTCAGGGCAATGAGGCGTGCGTCCGCGGCGCTATCTACGCCGGGATGAGCTTTTTCGCCGGTTACCCGATTACGCCCTCTACGGAGGTTGCGGAAGGCTGCGCCCGGCGGCTGCCGCAAATCGGCGGTCGATTTATCCAGATGGAGGATGAGATCGGCTCCATTGCGGCCGTCATCGGTGCGTCCGTGGCCGGTCTGAAGGCCATGACCGCCACCTCCGGGCCGGGATACTCGCTCATGCAGGAGAACATCGGCTACGCCTACATGACGGAGACGCCGTGTGTGATCATCAACGTTCAGCGCGGCGGCCCTTCCACCGGCCTGCCTACCAAGGTGAGCCAGTCGGACACCATGCAGGCACGCTGGGGAACACACGGCGACTACACCGCCATCGCGGTGGCCCCGTCCACCGTGGCCGACACCCTGACCGAGACAATCCGCGCCTTCAACCTGGCCGAGCGCTTTCGCACCCCGGTCACGGTGCTGCTTGACGAGGTGATCGGGCACATGCGGGCAACCATTAGCCCGCCGGACCCGGGCGAGATTCAGATTATCGACCGGGTAAGACCGACCGTGCCGCCCGAAAAGTTCGTGCCCTTCGAAATGACGCCCAACCTGGTCTCGCCGATGCCGGACTATGGAAACGGCTACCGGTATGTCGTTACCGGTTTGACTCACGATCCCTGGGGTTTTACGACCAACCGGCCCGACGAGATCGCCCCCAAGCTGGAAAAACTGAAACACAAGATCGAAGATTACGTTGACGAGATCGTCAAGCTGCGGATTGAAATGATGGATGATGCCGACGTGGCCTTCATATCATACGGTTCCGTCGCGCGGGCGGCCCTTCAGGCGGCCGACCTGGCTCGCAAGGCCGGGGTGAAAGTCGGCGCCGTGCAACTGTACACCGTGTGGCCCTTCCCCGATCAGCAGCTTCTGGAGTTGTGCTCAGGTTGCAGCAAGGTGATTGTCGCCGAGCTCAACATGGGGCAGATCGCGCATGAAGTCCGCCGTGTGCTGTCTCGCGACGTGTCCGTACACACTCTGCAGCGGTACGATGGTGAAATTCTCACTCCGATGCAGCTTCTTGAGAAGCTGGAGGAGGTTCTCTGATGGCTACAGCAGTGAAACAGAAATCCGACGTTTTCCTGACATACCTTCGTCCCCACAAGAAGATGCCCACCGTCTGGTGCGCCGGATGCGGCAACGGTATCGTCATGAGCGCCGTCGTCCGGGCCATTGACAAACTCGGCTACTCCAGGGATGAGGTTGTCATGGTTTCCGGAATCGGCTGCTCGAGCCGCATGCCCATTTACCTGGACTTTAACGCCCTGCATACAACCCACGGCCGGGCCCTGGCCTTCGCCACCGGTGTCAAGTTTGCCCGCCCTGACCTCAAGGTGATCGTGATTACCGGTGACGGCGACGCGCTCGCTATCGGCGGCAACCACTTTATTCACGCCTGCCGGCGGAACATAGATATTACGGCTATACTGATTAACAATTCCATCTACGGTATGACGGGTGGGCAGGGCTCGCCGACTACTCCGGGCAACGCCTACTCGACAACCACACCGTATGGCAACGTCGAGAAGCATTTTGAGCCGTGCGAGTTGGCGGCCGCCGCCGGTGCCACCCAGGTCTCCCGGATCACCGTTCGCCACGCCCCACAGATGGAGCGATTGATCAGCGAGGCCCTGGAGCATCACGGCTTTTCGTTTATTGAAGTTATCTCGAACTGCCATACTTACTTCGGGCGTCTCAATCGGCTGGGCGATGCCGTGGCCATGCTCAAGTCCTTTAAGGACAAATCGGTCACGGTGGCCAAGGCCAAAGACATGACGGCGGAAGAACTCGAGGATAAAATCGTGATCGGCAAGCTGCACGACGTCGATAAGACCGAGTTCTGCGATGAGTACCAGCACGTTATCGACTCACACAGGCAAGGGAGGTAGTCGTGACCCAACTGCTTGATAAGGTTAAGGTGCCGCACGACCGCTTCGAACTGAGACTGTCCGGTTCCGGGGGGCAGGGCATGATACTCGGGGCCGTTATTCTGTCCGAGGCCGCCGGTACCGGCGACGCCAAGAACGTCGTCCAGACGCAATCATACGGTCCGGAGGCCCGGGGAGGTGCCTCGAGGTCCGATATCGTCATGTCGGCCAATGAAATCTTCTACCCCAAAGCTATGAAACTGGATTTGCTGCTGGCCATGACGCAGGAGGCGCTCGACCGGTACTATCCCGATCTGGCACAGGACGGGACGCTTGTCGTTGACAGTGGTCTGGTTACACACCTTCCAACGGAGAATTACTACGGGTTTCCATTCACCGAACTGGCCCGGACGGAAGCCGGCCACATCATGGTCGCGAACGTGATAGCTCTTGCCGCTATTTCCGAGTTGACCGGCATTGTCAGCCGCGCCTCTCTGACCAAGGCGGTTCTAAGACGGGCGCCTCGCGGCACTGAAGAGAAGAACCGAAAAGCTCTGGAGATAGGTTTTCGGGAGGCTGCCGAAGCCAAGACTAAGCGGGAAACAAAGTAAGCCGTGTACGCCAGAGACGTCGGTCCAGGGAGAACCGTATCGAGTCCCGTCGGTCATGCACCGGCCGCGCCGGCACTGTTTTCGTGACCTTCGGCGTGGGAACGGCCGGAGGCATCGGCAATCTCCCGGCGAACTGACCGGGTCACGCGTTGACGGTAAACGTGACCGCAGGGCGAATTTAGACAAAGTAGCGCCGAGACCGTCTCCGGAGCAGCGGAACGGCCATGTTTGTAAGAGACAGGCTCTGATGAGAGTGGCACTCGCATATGACGGAAGGCACATTATGGTGAAGCTTCCCTCGACGACGACGGTGGACGTTTTTGCCCCGCAACCGTCCGGTGACACCGTTGACGCGGACGACTTCCTCGCAAGCTGCCGCAGCGCCGGATTTGCGGACGTTGTTTCGTGTGACGTGCCTCTTGTTGTTGTCAATGACGGATACCGCAGCACGCCGACCGCCCGGATCCTGGAGTGGCTCCGACCGGCCTATCCCGGGCTTCTTGACAAGGCACGGTTTCTCATTGCAACCGGCGCCCATGACGCACCCGGCGAACAGCACCTCGAGAAGATCTTCGGCAACCATCTTCATCGGCTCCGCGGCCGCGTCAGCGTGCACGACTGTCGTGACAGGAACTCCCTGGCAAGAGTCGGTGTCGATCACCTCGGCGGCGAAGTGTACATCAACAGGCAGATTCTCGATGCCGACCGGGTGCTTGTGATAGGCTCGGTGGAACCGCACTACTTTGCCGGTTTCACCGGCGGTCGCAAGGCGCTGTTTCCGGGCTTGTCCGATTTTGACACCATAGAGAGAAACCACGTTCTGGCCAATTCTCTTCAGGCGGCTCCGCTCAAACTGTCAGGCAACCCGGTTGCCGAGCACCTTGACGAGCTTACCGCCATGATTGATTGTGCGAAGGTTTTCGCGGTTGAGGCCGTGACCGACGAGGCAGGCGGAATTACGGGTCTTTTTGTCGGGGCGCTGTCGCAGGCCTTCGCACAGGCGGCGGCCATGGCCGAGGCCCTATACGCCCGCCGCGTCGCCGACCGGTACGATGTCGTCCTGTGTGAGGTGATGCCTCCGCTTGACAGCAACCTGTATCAGGGCCAGAAGGCGCTGGAGAATTCACAGGCGGCCGTTGTCGACGGCGGAGCGACCGTCATCGTCTCGGCCTGCCGGGAGGGTGTCGGTTCGAGTCATTTTTACGACATGGCCCCGGGGTGGGACCGCCGACGAAACGTGCCGGCAGATGGCCGGCTGTCGTTCGGCTCACATAAACTCTCGCGCGTGAATGCCATCACTGAACGAATCGACGTCCGGCTGTTCTCCGAACTGCCCGACGAACGCGTGCGGAGCGTGTTTTTTGAACCTGTACATGACATTGACAAGTATCTGCTAACCGCAGCAGAGACGAAGGACAGTCTCCGGCTGGCCGTCGTTCACGACGCTGGCCATACCGTGTTGACAGTTCACTGAAGAAGTGTAACCATTCAAAGCATTCGGGAGGAAGCATGAACAAGAAGATTGCCGTTATCGGCGCAGGGCACGTAGGCGCGACGACTGCCATGTATCTGGCGGAGGCGAACTTCGCCGATGTCGTCCTAGTCGATATTGTCGAAGGCATGCCCGTCGGCAAGGGGCTTGACCTTACCCAGGCCGGACCGGTCCGAGGGTACAACGCCATGGTCCTCGGGACCAACAAGTACCAGGATATCAAGGGCGCCGACATCGTCATCATGACGGCCGGCATGCCGCGAAAGCCCGGGATGTCACGCGAAGACCTGCTAACCATGAACGCCGATATCGTCGGCAGCGCTGCCAAGAACATTAAAAAGCACGCCCCCAACAGCACCGTGATCGTCGTGTCCAACCCGCTGGACCTCATGACCTTCCACATGTACAAGGTCACCGGCTTCCCCAAGAACCGTGTTTTCGGACAGGCCGGCGTGCTCGACTCCATCCGGTTACGGGCCTTTGTCGCCATGGAACTCGGTGTCGCCATGACCGACACCCAGGCCATGGTCCTCGGCGGGCACGGTGACACCATGGTGCCGCTGCCGCGCTACACCACTGTGGCCGGCATACCGATTTCGGAACTGATCCCGAACGATCGTATCAAGGCCATTTCGCAGCGAACCGCCGTCGGCGGCGGCGAAATCGTCAAGCTGCTCAAGACCGGTTCAGCCTACTACGCGCCCGCCGCCGCGTCCGTGGACATGTGCCGGGCCGTTTTCAACGACGAGAAGAAAGTCCTGCCCGCATCGGCCTTTCTGACCGGCCAGTACGGTATCAAGGACATCTATATCGGCGTGCCCGTGGTTCTTGGCGCCGACGGGGTAGAGAAGATTCTGGAGCTTAAGCTGAAAAAGATCGAACTCGATTCCCTTCAGAAGTCAGCCAAGACTTACAAGCAGCATCTCAAACTGATGGGTTACTAGGGGAGCACAAGGAGTTGTTATGGCACGTCGTATTCATATCATCGTTCCGCCGGACGGGAAACCCATTACGATCAAGGACAAAAAGCTGTCCGTTCCAGCCAACCCGATCATACCCGTGATCGAGGGAGACGGGATCGGACGCGACATCATGAAAGCGACCCGTCGAGTGGTCGATGCCGCCGTCGAGAAGGCGTTCGACGGCAAACGCCGCATTGTCTGGATGGACGTGTATGCCGGTGAAAAGGCCAACGAGCTGTATGGCGAGTGGCTTCCTGGCGAAACCATCGATGCCATCCGCAGACATTTCGTGGCGCTTAAGGGTCCCCTTACCACCCCTATCGGCGGTGGTTTTCGGTCCCTGAACGTCACCATGCGTCAGGCCATGGAGCTGTACGCCTGCATCCGGCCCGTGCGCTGGTTTCCCGGCGTCGGCTCACCCGTCGTGCACCCGGAGAAACTCAACGTTATCGTCTTCCGCGAGAACACCGAGGACGTTTACGCCGGTATCGAGTGGAAGGAGGGCAGCGTTGAGGCCAAGAACGTGATCGACTGGCTCAACAAGACCATGAAAACCGCCATCCGCGAGGATTCGGGCATCGGCGTCAAACCGATGTCGGTGACCGGCACCAAGCGGCTGATGCGCAAAGCCGTCCAGCACGCCGTCGACAAGAAGCTTCCCTCGGTCACCCTCGTGCACAAGGGCAACATCATGAAATACACCGAGGGTGCCTTTCGCGACTGGGGCTACCAGCTTGCCGTCGCGGAATTCCGCGACCACGTCGTGACCGAGGAGGAACTCTGGACGAAGCACGACGGCAAGATGCCAAAGGGGAAGGTGCTCATCAAGGACCGCATCGCCGATTCCATCTTCCAGCAGGTCCTTACGCGCCCGGACGAGTATTCCGTTCTGGCCACGCCTAATCTCAATGGCGACTACCTGTCGGACGCCTGCGCGGCGCAGGTCGGCGGACTCGGCATGGCCCCCGGCGCCAACATCGGTGACTATATCGGGCTGTTCGAGGCCACCCACGGCACCGCGCCCAAGTACGCCGACAAGGACGTCATCAACCCCGGCTCGCTGATCCTCTCGGCGGTCATGATGCTTGACTACATGGGTTGGAGCAAGGCGGGGAAGATGATCGAGGACGCCATCGAGAAGACGATTGCGCAGAAGATCGTCACGTACGATCTGCATCGGCAGATGGAGGGCGCGACCAAGGTCGGGACCTCGGCCTTCGCGACGCAGATCATCAAGAACCTTTAGACGCCGGACGCCACCGTTCGACGTCTCACAGAGCCCCGGCGCCTCCCCCCGCCGGGGCTTCTGGTTTGACGCTGAACTAAGAACCAGGCGAGAGCTGACTCCGCGAATTTGGTGCAGGGACCGGTGTCCGCCCCCATATTCCCTTGACTCGCGCGCAAAAACCGCCCTATCTTCATCTCCTGAAGACCGCGCTAACAGAGAGAGAAATTCTCCTGATTCCGACGTCGACATCCGCGACCTCGTATAATGTCGGGCGACATGCCCCGGCACCCGTCGGCCCTGCCATCACCGGCCACCGGCAAAACATTCCCGGCGGCGGATCGTTCTTTCATATGATTTCCCTGGGAACTTTGGCGCTCTGGCCCTTTTCTATAAGAGACAAGACTGGATCAGGTTACGGAACACAGCAACTCGCCTCGTATAAGGGTAAAGGATTAACAGGCCGGCGGCTCGCCAGCCGGCAACACGGAAACAAAGGGGTAAGGAACTACCATGACGCAACCGGTGTCTGATGTGTCCCCAACGATTGAACCCGGCCTCAAGGGGGTAAAGAACATTATTGCCATTGCCAGTGGCAAGGGAGGGGTCGGCAAGTCCACCGTAGCATCAAATCTCGCCGTCGCGCTCAAGGCGTCCGGGGCCTCGGTCGGCCTGCTCGACGCCGACATTTACGGTCCCAGCCAGCCGGGCCTGCTCGGCTCCAAAGGCGACCAGCCCGAAATCGGCGACGGGTATCTTCACCCGGTCAACCGCCACGGCATCAGTTTCGTTTCGATGGGTCTTTTCACGCGTGACGATTCGCCCGTCATCTGGCGGGCACCTATCGCCATGAAGATGATTCACCAGTTTCTCGGCGGCGTTATCTGGGGGGAGCTGGATTATCTGCTTCTCGATCTTCCGCCCGGCACGGGCGACGTCCAGTTGACCCTGGCCCAGCAGGCGCAGATCACGGGCGCGATAATCGTCACGACGCCGCAGGAGGTGGCGCTGGGGGTGGCCCGCAAGGGGCTGCGCATGTTTACACAGGTGCGGGTGCCGATTCTTGGCGTCATCGAAAACATGTCCGGATTCATCTGCCAGTACTGCGGCGAGGAAACCGCCATCTTCCACAAGGGCGGGGGCCACCGCATGGCCGAGGAGTTCGATGTCCCGTATCTGGGCGCTCTGCCGCTTGACCCCGAGATAATGATGAGCGGCGAGGACGGCGTCCCGGTGCTCAACCGCTCGACCGACTCACTGGCTGCCCGGGCGATACTCGGCGTGGCCGGAGAGGTACGCGACGGTCTTGAGAAGCTGCGCGGCAGGCACGCCGATGATGAGCCGGAGAGCTTCGAGATCGGCGCTGACGGCAGGCTGCTCGTCACGTGGTCCGACGGTCACCGTGGCGTGCACACCGGGTACCGTCTGAGAGTCAGCTGCCCGTGCGCATCGTGCGTGGACGAGGACAGCGGGCGACGGACGCTCGACCCGAAGCAGGTGCCGCTCGACATCAGACTGAACGGTGCCGGTCGGGTGGGCAGGTACGGTGTGGGAATTGAATTCTCCGACGGCCACAACACGGGCATTTACTCCTTTGCGCTGCTGCGCCGGCTCTGCGAGTGCGACGCATGCACCAGAGAACACGGCTCGGAACAAAGCAATTTCTCGGTTTAGCCGAAAGAAGGTCAGATCATGGCAGACGAGGCACGGCATATTGAGATTACCGGCGAACCCACCCTGGACGCCCAGGTGTGCAAGTTCACCGTCGATTGCGAGATCCTCCCGGAGAGTACATTGACGTGCCGCAGCCGGGACACGGCCAGGGGGTCGCCGCTGCTGGAGGCGCTGTTCGAAATCGAGGGCGTCGGCCAGGTGATGGTGTGCGGCAACACGCTGACTATCGTCAAGACATCCAACGAGGATTGGCCCGTCCTCGGGCAGAAGATCGGCACCGTAATCCGTGAGCAGATTGCCTCGGGGAAGCAGCTTATCGCGTCCGATGCTGATCTGAAGACGCCGTCCGAAGAGGAAATCCGGGACAAGGTCCAGGCCCTGTTCGAGCAGCAGATCAATCCGGCCATTTCCGGGCACGGCGGCAGGGTGGAACTGGTCGACGTGGAGGGCACGACCATACACGTGCGCTTGGCCGGAGGCTGCCAGGGTTGCGCCTCGGCGGCGATGACTCTCCGGCACGGCATCGAACGGGCCATCCGGCAACTCGTGCCCGAAGTCACCGGCGTCGTAGACGATACTGACCACACGGTGGGTACCGATCCGTACTTGCGCTGAACCGGTGCGCCGGCCGATGCCGGGAACGGTCGGCTATTCCGCCGCCGGTTGACAGCTCATATCGACAATGCGTTCGGTGTCCTGGGCGATAACCAGTTCCTCGTTGGTCGGAATGACCAGCGTTCTGACGGTGGCATCCGTGGTTGAGATGTCCGTCTCGGTGGCAAGCACGCTCTTGTTCTTTCCCTCGTCGATTGTGATTCCGAGAAAACCCAGGTTCCGGCAGCTCATGGACCGCACCAGCGCGGAGTTTTCACCCACCCCGGCGGTGAACACGAGCACGTCGATTCCGCCCATGACGGCCGCGTAGGCGCCTATGTATTTCCGGATCCGGTAGCAGTAAGTTTCGAGGGCCAGGGTGGCGTTCTTGTTGCCGTTCTGAGTCGCCTCGATAATTTCACGCACGTCCGATGACACTCCCGAAATCCCCGCCAGCCCGGAATGCTTGTTCAGCAGCGTGTTGCCCTCATGAAGCGACAGCTCCTCCCGCGCCATGATATGCAGGATGATGGCCGGGTCGAGATCGCCGGACCGCGTGCCCATGAGCAACCCCTCAAGCGGTGTAAAGCCCATCGAGGTATCAACCGAAATGCCCTTATCGATCGCCGACATCGACGCCCCGTTGCCCAGGTGGGCCGTGACAATCCGCAAATCCGAGATCGAGGTGCCGAGAATGTCCGCCGCCCGCTGGCTCACGTACTGGTGCGAGGTGCCGTGGAATCCGTATCGGCGGATGCCGTACCGCGTGTAAAAAACATAGGGGAGACCGTAGATGTAGGCATGCGGCGGCATCTGCTGGTGAAACGCGGTGTCGAACACGGCCACCTGCGGAATGCCCGGGAGAGTCTTCTGGCAGGCATTGATGCCCCGGATGTTGTGTGGGTTGTGAAGCGGGGCCAGCTCGATCAGGGATCGCAGGGTGGACATCAGTTCCGGCGTGATCAGGGCGGAGTCCTTGAACTCCTCGCCGCCGTGAACGACCCGGTGGCCGATGGCATCAATCTCCGATTTTTCCTTAATGACGCCGTGGTTCTTCGACATCAGAATCGAGACCACGTACTCTACAGCTACGATGTGGTCGAGGATCTCCGCCGAGATGGTCACCTGCGGCCTGTCGTGAGGTTTATGCGTCACCACCGAGGCGGACATCGCGATTCGCGTAACCGACCCCTTTGCCAGGGCCACCTGGCTCTTCGTGTCAATCAACTGGTACTTGACCGATGATGATCCGCAATTAAGAACCAGAATCTTCATTTGGCTGCCTCCGCCGCGCTGCCGTCTGTCTCTTTGGTGATACGGTTGCCGTCCTCGTCATATTCGAAAAACCCGGAGTGGGTCTTGACGCCGAGATGACCGGCGCGCACCAGCTTGCGAAGCAGCGGACACGGGTTGTACTTGTGCTCCGACAACTCGTCCAGCAAATTCATCATCCAGGACATAACGACGTCCAGTCCCATCATGTCAGCGAGGGCCAGGGGGCCGACGTTGAAGCCGAACCCGAGCTTCATCGCTTCATCAATGTCATCGGCCGATGCCACGCCCTCCATTAGCAGGTGCATCGCCTCGTTCAGGAGAGGCACGATGATCCGGGTCGTCACGTAACCGGGATACTCGTTGACCGTAATCCACCTCTTGTTCAGCGTCTCGGCGAAATGAACCGCCTTCTGAAAAGTCTCATCTCCGGTCCTGAGCCCCTTGACTATCTCTACCAGCGGGACCCGCGTGACCGGGTTGAGGAAATGCATGCCGATGATTTTCTCCGGGCGTTTCGTGGCGGCGGCAATCTCGGATATGGAGATGGTGCCGGTGTTGGTTATCATCAGTGTTTCTGGAGGGCAGAGTGCATCGAGCTTCCTGAACAAGGCTCGTTTCATCTGCAGATTCTCAGGAATCGCCTCCAGCACGATCTCGGCGTCTTCAGCCTGCGACACGTCTGATGAGGGGTAGATGCGGGCAAGGATGGCCCTCTTCTCCGCCTTTGTCAGACCCCACCGTCCGATCTCGCGGTCAATGGAATCAGCAATACCTTTGACACCGCGCTCCGCCAGCTTGGTGGTTTTGTCTATCAGGTTTACCTCGTGGCCGGAAGTCGCGATCGCTTCAGCCAGACCCTGGCCCATTACACCGGCCCCGATTACGAAGATTTTAGCACTTGTCATAGTATGAAGACATCCCGTCTACTTTGTGAAAAATATAGCAATCCATATTTATATCGGCACCTCTAAGTATATACTGTATATAGGCACAAGGGCAAGCGATAATTAGCCGATAGTTAGCTTATACAGGGAAAAATCGATGGGGTGAGACTTGGGGATTCGACTGTATAAGGATTTGGCGCCTGGTCAGGCCGCTCTTGTTTGACTTCCGGTGCCCCAATGTCTATATAATTGCGCTAACCTGCAACTCGCTGGGAGACAGTATGCACAAAGGAAAGCCGATTCTCCTGCTCGTCGCTCTGGCCCTGGTCGCCGTCGGCTCCGAGGCTCTCGCCATTTCACGGGTCGCGCGCAGGCTGAGTATGCTGCAGATTCACGGAGGGTACGCCCTGCCTTTCGGCACTTACGATCAGCTTGGCACTCTTACGATAACCGATCAGAACAACCGGCCCATTGAGCTGGATGCCGACGACGTCTTTGACCCCTCATTCTCGCTGGGAGTCTCATACGGCCAGTTGAGAAACAACCACATGCTCGTGTCGATGGGATTCCGCTACATCAGGATAGATCCTGACGACGCCCTGGACTTTGGCGGCTATGATTACGATTTCGGGCAGTACGACCTGGACTTCCACCTTGATTACATGTTCCTGAATCTCTACACTCAAAGGTGGTCACCGTATTTCGGCCTCGGCATAAATGCGGGGCTGACTGTCACCAACCCCAAGGGGTTTGACTCCGAAAGCGAAGCAGCCATTGCCCTGAGTCTGAATTTTGGTGCCGACGTCAAGCTCTGGTCCGACTCCAAGGGTCGTTCAATGGTGACCTTGGCGTCAGTCAACAGTTGGAACGCGGTGGCCTCCGGCGACCGTCCGCGTTATCTGCAGATCGGTGCAGGCATCAGGTACTGGTTCCGGCCTTGAGCCTGAAACAGGCGGTTGCCGCCTGCTTTGCGGGGCGACGGGCACGAAATTTGCCCGAACTTCTCATGGCCTATGGCTGTTGAACAGACAACGATGAAGACTGACGCTGTAATCTCCCGCCGCATTCTGATTATCCCGCTTCTCACCGCTGTCTTTGTCTCCTCTTGCAGCGACAAAGACCGGCCGCCGGATGCTCCCGTCGTCGGTGATCGGGTAGTCGCGGTCAACGGTACCTTCTACAGGCAGGGCGTGACGGATACGGCGGTGGCGCCTGCCCTGCAGTTTGCGGTTGACGACGCCGACGACAGCCATCTTCCGAGCCAGTGGATATACTTTACCCTGCTGGAAGGTGACGGGACATTATCGGCGGATTCCGCGAAATCCGACAGTACCGGTCTTGTCTCACTTGGGTACGATTTTTCAGGCAGCCTGGGTCACGCCGTCGTGCGCGCCGCTTCGCCGGGCCTGGATTCCCTCGAAGTTACTCTGCGGCACGACCGGCTTGTCCCCGGGCAGGGCGGGCAGGGCCAGTACTTGCTGCTGGGGGAGGATTACGGCACGGTCAAAAGATTCAACGGACCTCCCGACACTCTGGTCGTGCATCCGACCAATTACCTTTTCATTGCCGACTATGAAAAATCCTTGGGCGTGGTTTTCGTGCTGGAAGACGTCGACTGGGACGATATCGCCCACGACTCCGAACCCATCGTGGAAATCATCGTCAACGACAATGAAGACGCCGAACCGGACAACAACTATCAGGGCAAGGCCGCCGATTCCGTCGGCATTGGTTCCAACATCAGTGCTGTGATCAGCACCTACGGGGAGACCGGCCCGGCCGTGTCCGATCTCACGTGGCCGCCCTACTGGCGCTATCAGTGGCCGGCACTGGGTCTGACCGTCTACACCAGCTACCAGCCCGACGTCGCTGACCGGGACGTCAGGGAGATCCACCTGGCCAATCCGTAGGCGTCGGTCGGGACGCCGCGCGAATGCCGCCGTTTATCGAAGCTCCATGCCCGGAGCATATGAACCGCCTTTCCTCCCTGTACGGCTCAGGATTGACGGTGACCTTTCAACCTTGACACTCCCGAAAGCATCCGATATATTCGAGCCCCGTCAGCCTCTTCATGAACTGAGAAAGGATGAGCATGACCCTACGCACTGCGCTTACCGTTCTGGCTTTCTGTGCGGTGGCCGCAAGCGGCTGCTCGAGTACCGACCAGGACACCGCCGGCAAGGATACCACCGCCGTTGAAAAAGCGGCTCAGACCCCGGTGAACAAGAAAGACTATCGGCATCCCGTCCGGGACAAGGACAACCCGCTGGTCACGCTTGAAACCGACTTCGGCGGGATGACGCTGGAGTTGTACCGCGATGTCGCTCCGGCCCATGTTGACTCCTTCATCGCCAGGGTCAGGGACGGTTTTTACAGCGGCACTATTTTCCACCGGGTTTACAAGGGGTTTCTCATCCAGGGCGGCAATCCCGTGCCGGTTGGCAAGAAGCAGGTTTCGTATTCGCTTGGTGACGAGCTGAGTGATCTGCCGCACCAGGAAGGTACCCTCTCGATGGCACGTATGCGGACGCCTAATTCAGCCAAGACGCAGTTCTTCATTTGCCTGGCAAGGAATACCTCCACCGCCTGGCTGGATCGCAAATACACCAACTTCGGTCAGTTGATCAAGGGATATGACGTGCTGCACGCCATTGCCGACGTGCCGGTCGGCCCCAGCAGATGGCTTCCCAACGAGGTGAGCCAGCCGATCACGGACGTTCGGTTGATCAGGGCGTATCTTTCTGACGTTGAGGGTAACCCGCTCGGGGAGTGACCGGTTGTTCCCTCGGGACCGGACGTGCACATCCATGCAGGCGGGGTTGGAATCTGCGCCACCTCATCGTCTCTGATGAGCAGCAGTTTCGGAACCTGTTGCCGAAAGGCGCGTTAATAAGGTAGATGCAGACGAAGAATCTGGTAATACTCGGCTCCACCGGCTCGATCGGCCGCAGCGCCCTTGAAGTCGTCGCCCGGCACCCGGGCTGCTTTGCGGTGCGGGCACTGGCCGCCCGGTCCAACAGCGACCTGCTCGTCGAGCAATACTATCACTACCGCCCGGAATATCTTTGCCTGGCCGACGAGGAGAGGGCCGCCCGGCTGGCCGACCGGCTGAAGGATGAGCCGGTCCAGATTGAAACGGGCGATCAGGGGCTGGTTCACCTTGCCGGCCTGGCCGGGGTGGACGTCGTTCTCAACGCGGTCGTGGGTGCGGCCGGGCTGCTGGCCTCAGTGGAGGCGGTCAAGAGTGGTCACCAGTTGGCTCTGGCCAACAAGGAGTCGCTGGTCGCCGGCGGGCCGCTGTTCCCGGAACTGTGTGAGCAGTCGGGCGCTCGGATTCTTCCCATCGATTCCGAGCACTCGGCTATCTGGCAGGCCCTGCTCGCCGGCAAGGATACCGAAGTCCGGACTATCATCCTGACCTCGTCAGGCGGCCCGTTCAGGACCTTCCCGGCCGACCGGCTTGAAACCGTCACCGTCGATCAGGCCCTGAGCCACCCGACGTGGAAGATGGGGCCCAAGATCACCATAGATTCCGCCACGCTCGCCAACAAAGGTCTGGAAGTCATCGAGGCCGTGGCTCTGTTTTCCATGCCCGCGCGCAGGGTCAAAGTAGTGGTTCACCCACAGTCCGTTATCCACTCCATGGTGGAGTTCTGCGACGGATCGGTAATCGCGCAACTCTCCCAGCCCGACATGAGGCTGCCCATCACCTACGCGCTTTTCTGGCCTGATCGGGTCGATTCAGATTTCGGGCGGATTGACTGGCGTCGGATGCCGGCCCTGACCTTCGAGCAGCCGGACCTGGAGAGGTTCCCGGCTCTTGCCCTTGCCTATCAGGTGGCCGAGCAGGGAGGCACGGCCCCCGCCGTTTACAACGCGGCAAACGAAATCGCGGTGGAGGCCTTTCTTGACCGGTCTGTGAAATTCACCTGCATTGCCGATATTATAAGGGATACGGTGGATGCAGTCGACGTTGTGAACTCACCGAGCCTCGAAGATATTCTGAAGGCTGACCGCGCGGCAAGGGATGTCGCCATTCGTGTCACGGAGAAACTTGCATGCTCTCAGTAATCTCGTTCATATTCGTTCTCGGCGTTCTCATTTTCATTCACGAACTGGGGCATTTCATTGTCGCCAAACGCGTGGGAATCAGGGTGGACCGCTTTTCGCTGGGTTTCCCGCCGAACATATTCACCCGGAAATGGGGCGAAACAGAGTACTGTATTGGTATTATTCCCCTGGGTGGATACGTTAAAATGGCCGGCGAACACCCCGACGAGCACACTCGCGGCACCCCTGAAGAGTTCATGTCCAAGTCCGTTGGCCAGCGGGCTATGGTCATATTCGCCGGACCTTTTATGAACTACCTCCTGGCGATTCTTGTCCTCGGCGCGGTGTTATATTTTACCGGGCGGCCGGTTTTTGACGATCAGCGGGTGCTGGTCGGCGAAACTGTTCCGGGCGATCCGGCCGACCGTGCCGGCATCGCGACCGGTGATCAGATCCTGGCCGTCAATGGACAACAGGTGCATGACTTCGACTCTCTGCGCCTGCGGGTCAACGCCCACGTCGGCGAACCTATCGAGGTCTCTTGGATCCATGAAGGTGACACCATCACCGCAGACATCACTACGGTGGTCGAGGAGCAGATGAACGTAAAAGGCGCCCTTGATTCGGTCGGCGTTATCGGTATCAAGCAGAAGGTTCTCCGCTTCGAGAACTACGGGATGCTGAACTCGTTGAAACACGGTTTTGTCGGTGCGAACATCTGGGTGGTTGAAGTCATCCGCTTTGTCAAAAAAACCGTCACCGGAGAAGTGTCGGCCAAACTGATCGGCGGTCCCCTGTTTATCGCGCAGCAGTCCGGGAAGGAGGCCCGCAAAGGTGTCGCCAGCCTCTTTTACTTCATGGCCTTCCTCTCGGTCAATCTGGCCATCCTCAATGTCCTGCCTATCCCGGTGCTGGACGGCGGCCAGCTCCTTTTTCTGTCAATTGAGAGGATCAAGGGCAAACCGCTGTCAATGAAGGCTCGCGTTGTCGCCCAGCAGGTCGGGATCGTTTTCCTGCTGACGCTCGTCGTCATGGTCACGTACAATGACATTATGCGGTTTATCAGGGGCTTCTGAGGCACCGCCGATACTTGTTGCCATGGCCGGTCGATTTGCATATAATCACTGAAACTTTCATACGGGAACGACAGTAAAATAAGCGGTTTTGGCAATGACGCGAAGATCAACAGAACGGGAAACGCAGGCCGGCATGGTAAACAGCGTCTGGAGCAACCTCAAGCAGATAGGCCTGGCTGTCATCCTGGCACTCGTTATCAAGACATCGATCGTCGAGGCCTACAAGATCCCCACGGCGTCGATGGAGGATACGCTTCTGGTCGGTGACTTCCTGCTGGCCAACAAGTTCGTCTACGGAGCGGTGTTGCCGGTGGTGGGATGGCGACTGCCCGCTTTCGACCAACCGCAGGCGGGCGATATCGTGATTTTCCTGTTCCCCGGCGACGGACAGACCAAGTACATCAAGCGTTGCATCGCCGTGCCCGGTGACACCGTTGAGGTCAAGGACAAAATCCTTTACGTCAACGGCCGGCAGTTTGAAAACCCCGAAAGAGCCAAGTACATCGACACGACGGCCGACGGTCGGCCGGTGATAATGCCGCGCCGGGTCGGCGGCCAGAACAGCCGGGACAATTTCGGCCCCTACGTCGTTCCCGGAGACAGTTATTTCATGATGGGTGACAACCGGGACAACTCCTATGACTCACGCTACTGGCGGGCCGTCCCGAAGGACCTGGTTCTCGGCGAGGCCCTGTTGATCCACTGGTCGTGGGATGAGTCAAAATACGAGTCGCCCGAGGTGTCCGTGGATGATCCGCTGTCGGTTCCTCGCGTATTCGTGTATAATGCCATCCACTTCTTCCATAAGGTGCGGTGGGGGCGTCTGTTCCACATAATCTCATGAGTATCTCGTGTCCCGGATGCGGACGGCTTGCGCATGAGGAAGTGCAATGCGTAGATTAGCCCTGACCTGTCTGAGCCTGCTCGCCCTGTCAAAGGCGGCGGCGGGCGGCCCCTCGGTGGAGGTTTCCCACGACGAGTTCGATTTCGGTAAGACCGTCCAGCGTGCCGTCGTCACGCACGACTTCTGGATAAAGTCGACCGGGGATGATACGCTGATCATTACGAACGTCGTTCCCGGCTGCGGATGCACGAAATCCTGGGTGTCCGACAGCACTCTTGCTCCCGGAGACAGCACCAACCTGCACATCGTCTTTTCGACCGGCTATTTCCGCGGCCACGTTGCCAAGCGCCCGTATATAGAGACAAATGCCTCGGCTGACAAGGTCTACGTGAAAATCCACGCCGAACTCGAGGTCCAGCCGCAGAACGGCGGCGCCGTCGCGATCACCCCGCCGGTGGTGGACGTGTCTCAGTTCGATGAGCGACCTCGGCGCCGGGCGCGGTTCTTCATCGAAAATCGGAGCGACCGGAACCTCAACATCAGCGTGGCAGATTCGTCCTTCAAGAGCTTCAGCGTGAAAGTGCCGGACAAGGTCAAGGCGGGCGAATCGGTGGAAGCCCTGATCACTGTCTTCAAAGAGGCGGTTGCAACTGACTTCGAGGAGTCGTTGACGCTTGAATTCGACGACGCCCTGCAGTCACGCTTCACGGTTCCGATCAAGCGGCTGTACCGCGCAGGCGATAAGAGCACCGCCACCGGCGGAAAGTGACTGGCCTCGCGAACAGCCTTACTTCGCTAACCCGGGAGCGCCGGTTTCCGGGACTTTTTTTGATTTGATTTCGTCGCATCATCTTCTTAATTGGCAATATGTTCAGACTGAAGGTCAGCAGCCTGGCCAAACGTTTCGGCCCGCGCCAGGTCTTTACCGATATCTCGTTTGATCTCACGACGGGCCAGTCGCTCGCCGTCATCGGGCCCAACGGCTCCGGGAAGACGACCCTGCTCATGACGCTGTTGGCCGGCCTGCGGCCGACGCGGGGAGAAATCACGTACTACCACGACGGCGCTGCCATGGACGCCGACCAGGTCCGTACTCATGCGTCCCTGGTCTCGCCCTACTTCCACTTGTACGACAGTCTCACTGCTGAAGAAAATCTCAAGTTTTTTGCCACCGTGTCCGGATATGCCATCACCGGCAAGCAGGTGGATTCTCTGCTCGCGCGCGTAGGCCTGGAGGGCAGAGGTATGGATCTTGTCGGCGAGTATTCGTCCGGCATGAAGCAGCGGCTCAAGTACGCAACGGGCCTGCTGAAAAAACCTGCCTTTCTGTTTCTGGACGAGCCCTCCTCGAACCTCGATGAGGAAGGCAAACGGACGGTCCGTGATATTATTGAGGAATGCCGAGACAGTACCATTCTGGTGATCGCAACCAATGAACAAGAGGAGTACGGCCTTGCCTCGCAACTCTGCCGGGTTAGCCGGTAAGGCGTTCGCCGTCTACGCCAAGGACCTTCAGCAGGAACTGCGGACGCGCTACGCCGTCAGCACCATACTTCTGTTCGGAATTGCGGCGCTGGCCATGGTTTCGTATTCGCTCGGGCAGAGCGGCCTGCCGCCCAAAATGCTCTCGGCCCTGTTCTGGGTGATCATGTTCTTTTCGTCGATGGCCGGTCTGGCCCAGGCCTTCATCCGCGAGGAAGAAGCCGGGACCTCGCTCGCGCTCAGACTCAACGCCGACCCCGGCGCCGTCTACCTCGGAAAACTCTTCTTCAATCTGACGCTGCTGTCTGCGATTACGATTGTCGTGACGCCCGGCTTCTTTCTCTTCATGGATGCACCGACGGACGGCGTTGGGATTTTCGTGCTCATCACGTTCCTCGGTGTCCTGGCTCTGTGTGCCGCGACCACCCTGGTAGCGGCGATCATCGCCCGGGCCGCCATGAAGGGTGCGCTCTTCGCGGTGGTAGCCCTGCCCATCGTGATTGTTCCTATGATGGTCCTGGTGGGGGCCGGCGCCAGGGCGCTCGATGGCGGTACCCTGGGCCAGGTGGCTCCGGAAATACAGGTGCTGATCGCCTACACGGTAGTGATGGTAACGGCGTCGTATCTGCTTTTCAGATTCGTCTGGCTGGAATAACGCCGGTCGCGGTAAGCCGCACGCCTCAACCGGCGCGTCAGGAGGTTCTCGGTGAAGGCCAGATACGTTCTCGGAATTCTCACCATAATCGTGTTTGTCGTCTGGGGCGCCACGGCATTCTTCAAAACCACCGTTCAATACGTTTCCATCAGGGAGGCCGCCGCCAGCCGCCGTGTCGTCCAGGTGATGGGCAGGATCGACGTCGATCGCGTCCGCTATGACGTCGAAAACACTCGGCTACTGTTCGATGTCTATGACCCCGAGGCCGACGATAAACTGTCGGCTGACCGGTTGTCGGTCGTTTACTACGGTGTCGTGCCGGGCAATTTTGAGCAGGCCACGTCCGTGGTTCTGAAAGGGAAACCGGGTGAGGGGGGCCTCTTTGTCGCCGAGCAGATCCTGGTAAAGTGCCCGTCGAAATACCAGGGCGGGGGAAAACCGGAATACCAGGATATCCGCAAGCGTGATACGGCGGCCGGTGCCCCGGGCCGAACCTGAGCCCTGCCTGCAGCCTTCCCGGGTGACACTACCGTCGGCTTCAATCTACATTCAGTGCTTGACACGTGACCTGTGGCCGGACATCTTTGTCTCTACATCGTCCCGGTGCCGTCAGTTGTCGACGGGTAAAAGGGAAGACGGTGCGAATCCGTCGCAGCCCCGCTACTGTGTTGGCTACTTCCCGGGCACTCTGCCACTCATTGTCGGATCAATGGGGAAGGCGCTCGCGGGAGGTCTGAAGCCGGAGTCAGGAAACCTGCCGGGACCCAACCATGACGCCAGCCGGACGCGTGGGCCATCCGGAAGTTTCCCATGGCCGTGCTCCCGGCGACCGGAGGAGGTTTTTGTGAAGCACGGTCTTCTTTCTATCCTCATGGCGGTGGTGCTGGGCGCGAGTGGAGCCCGGGCCGAAACCGAGTTACCTCAGGGCGATACGACTATCCTGCAAAACGACCGGCAGGAAGCGCTCGGCGCCCAGGCGCCGCGCGAACTGCCCGACAGCATCGTGGTCACCGCCAACCGGTTCGGCCTGCTGCCGGAAAAATCAGTCTGGCCGGTCACCGCCGTTTCTGCCGAAACGATCGCTATCCAGGGAAGCCTGGAATCGACCCTTGACGGACGGGCGGGGGTGGACATCCGGCAGCAATCCGGCGAGGGTTCGCTCTCCACCTTATCAAGCTGGGGACTGCGCAACCGGCACATGCTGCTCCTGTATGACGGGCGCGTCGTCAGGGACTATTCTCTGGGCGGCTTCAGCCTGTCCAACTACAGCTCCGAGGAGGTAGATCGCCTGGAGCTGGTCAAGGGACCGCAGTCGGCGTTCTACGGTGCCGACGCCGTGGGGGGCGTTATCAACCTGATCTCCCGGTCGGTTCTGGTCGACCGGCTTGCCGTGACGACAAAACTGGGCTCGCAATACACGCAACTGTACCGGCTTGACATGGCCCGGTCCATTGCCACCGCCGGGATCGGTGGCTTTGCCGAGTTTGCCCGTACCGACAATCGTCGGGACAACGCCGGCTCCGAGAGAGTCCTTTTCGGCCTCCGTGGGGACTATCTCTCTCCCGACGACCGCCAGGGTATCTCCCTGTGGGGCCGCTACTTCTCCGACAGCCTCGGTGTTCCCGGTCCGGTGCCCGATCGGACGGCCGTCCCGATCCACGGCTCCGAAGATGCCTGGAGTCTTTACGACCACCAGAAGGATGAAAACTACTCATTCGACCTCAGGTACCGCTTCTGGGATCGCGATTACGGTCTGGTCCGCCTTGACCTTTTCTGGGAGAAAAAGAACCTCGATTATCGATGGCTCTACCAGGACTTTCAGTTAGACGATGTTTACTCGCGGTCGGTGTACAACAAGCGCTCGGCCGGTGTAAGCGGTCACTATATGCGTGAATTCTCCTCAGTCGCCGTCGTCGGGGGAGTCGACTGGCTGTCGGGGTCAATCCGGGCGACACAGGCCGATATCACCCGCACCGCCGGCGGAGCGGTGCAGGCGCACTCGTTCTGGTCCGGGTCACAGGATCAGTTCGACGTATGGGCCGGGACCACCGTAGACCCCGCGCGTATTCTCCGCTTTGACCTGAGTGGACGCCTCCAGTTCGTGAGAAACCGCAGGGTACAGCCGTCATATAACCTGGGCGTGGTGTGTTCCCTGTCCTCCAGCTTATCTGCGAAAATCGGTTACGGTTATGCGTTTCGGTTGCCGACCATAGCTGAGCAGTTCGCGGACGAATTCTTCACCCGGGGCAGCAGCAACCTGAGCCCTGAGACGTCGCGCTCCATGGTTGGAACCGTGTCCTTCTCGGCACCGCGCTCGCACACCTATGTCAGCGGAACGCTCTTTCATCAGACGGTGGACTCAGTCATTCAGTATGACTACGACCCTGACGTCTTGAAGTACGTTCCCCACAACGTCGAGTTGATCCGTACCACGGGACTGGATCTGAGCGTCGGACATCGGCTTGGCAATTCCGTGGCCCTGCAAGGCAGCCTGGTCTACCAGTGGGCCGAGCAAACGACGGATGTACGGAAGACGTACACCGATGCCTGGTACGTGCCGGATCTCAAGTGGCGCCTGGAGGCCGGCGGGGATATTGCGCGCCCGGTTTCGTACCACGTCGATGTCACGTATACGTCCGACCGGACTGCCCTTGTCGGGGGGGATCCCAAGACCATCGAGCAGGTGTATGAACTGGGCGCCTCGCTGACCGTCCGACCGTGGGCTCATCTGACGCTGATCCTGACCGGCCTGGACTTGACGGACGAGCGCCGTCCGGATAACTTCGGGTACTCATCCGGCGATGGTGGCTATCCGACCCTGGGTCGGCGGTTCTTCTTCAAGACGGTCATCGACGTGCTGTGAGAGGTGCCGTCGTTTTTCACTTGTGTTGCGGCGCCGACAGCGTTATCTATGATCGTTACCGGAAGAACGAACAACCACAGGCAGGTGCATCGGTGACTGACTGGAGCCTTGATTACACTATTGACATTGATACGGAGCATGCGGTGGCGCGCGTGAAGATTTATGGGCTCTGGAAGAAAGAGACGGCCGAACGTTATCACCGTGACTTCGCCAAAGCCGTCCAGCCCCTTCTGGGCCGTCCCTGGGCCAAGGTCATCGATCTCACCAAGTGGAAGACTTCGTACGAGATTGTGATCGAGGTGATCGGTCGCCACATGGAATGGAGCCGGGAAAATGACGTCCGGCTCCAGCTGTACATCCTCGACAATCCCAGCACCTTTCGTCAGTTAAACAGGATGTTCGAAAAGGGAGACGTGAAGGCCATCTCGTCCACCTTCCGTAAGCAGGAAGAGGCCGAGCGATATCTCAAAGAAAACTGGATTGAAAAGCAGAGCTGACGGCCGCTTTCACCCATCTCCTGAGGCCCCGGGCGCGGACTGAAGATTTCGCTTGCGCCCGTCCACTGCTGGAGTCTTATTATATTCAGATTGTCCTGCTGAACGTTTCTTTCTCCTGACGCCGAGAACTATCGCCGAGCAATCATGACTGAGTGGAGTATCGAATACACATTTGACGTCGACACCGGGGACCGGATCATCTACGAGAAAATCTACGGCCTCTGGAAGCAGGAGACAGCCGAGCGGTATCATCGCGACTTCATGAAGGCGGTGCAGCTGCTGCTCGGTAAGCCCTGGGCCAAACTCGTCGATCTGGTTAATTGGAGAACGTCGTACCCCCAGGTAACGGACCGCATTGCCGACCATCTCAGGTGGTGCCAAGCGAACAATATGGTGTTGTCCGTCAACGTTCTGAACAACATCAGCACCTACCGGCAACTCAACAGAATGTTTACGGGCGGTGGGACCGGGCCGATCTCGAAGACTTTTAGTACGCGCACCGAGGCCGAAGAATTCCTCAAGGAACACTGGTTCAAGCGCAAAAAGTAGCCCCGCCGGCACCGGCCCTGTCTACCCCCTGAGATACCGGTCAAACCATCTGAGAATCCACTCCAGGCGCGCAATCCGACGATCCGGTCGCCCGTGGCGTGAAAGGCCGTGCGGCTCCTCGGGAAAACGCACCATTTCGACCTTCTTACCCAGAACTTTGAGTTTTACGAACATCTGCTCAGCCTGCTCGATGTTACAGCGCATATCATGTTCGCTGTGGATTATCAGCACGGGGGTCTTCACTTTCTCGAAGTAGGTGATCGGTGAGCACCGGTCGTAGTTCTCACGGTTGGTCCACGGATAGCCCTCAAACTCGCGGCCGAGTGACCACCCGCTGTCGGATGATCCGGTGAACGAAGAAAGCTCCACCACCGAGCGCTGGGTGACGGCGGCGGCAAACCGGTCAGTGTGACCGATAATCCAGTTAGTCATGTAGCCGCCGTAGGAACCGCCCGTCACGCCCATGCGCTTTCGGTCAATAAACCGCTGTTTCTCAAGGTAATCCGCCGCCGCCATGCAGTCTTTGAAATCCAAGTCTCCCCAGCCCCCGGCGATAGCCTCTGCCCAGGTTTTACCGCGGCCGGCGCCTCCGCGCGGGTTAGTGTACAGGACCACGTACCCCTTGGCGGCAAGAAGCTGCATTTCATGGAAAAACGTATGGGCGTACTGAACGCGGGGCCCGCCGTGTATATTCAGGATAGACGGGTACTTCCGCCCGGGTGAGAATCCGGGAGGTGTCACCAGCCATCCGTGCACCAAAGTACCGTCGAACGAACGGAACGTGACCGTCCGCGTCCGGGCCGGCGCGACCTCCGTGCGCAGGAACGGGTTCAGGTCCGTGTGCCGGACGGCTCGCTTCTCTCCTCCGTATGTGGGGGGGCAGGTCATAATCTCGCCCGGCGTGTCGATGTCCGCGTAAATCAGGGCGATGATGCGATTCCTGCCGCTTACCGACAGGCTCTTGAGGTGACATTTGCCTTTGAAAATACAGGTCGGCTTGCCGCCTCGCTTCGGCACGTAGTACGCATTGGTAGCGCCGGTGTCGGATGAGAGAAAAAACAGCCTTTTGCCGTCACGCGACCAGAACAGTGCTCCGGCGTCGTGCACGTCCGACAGGTCGGAAATCGACTGGTCGTAAGCCATCCGGTCGAATCTGCTCATCAGGTCCCGCGCCCTGGGACGACCGTCAACTCCCACCGCCCACACATGCATGTTCGTAACTCCCCAGGCGTCGTCCGGGTTGTCATGTCCCAGGTACGCGATCATTCGGCTGTCAGGGGAGAAGGCCGGGTGGCTGACGGGGCCCGGCGGTGTTTGGACGCGGCGCTCTTTCCCACCCGCCAGCGGAATCACAAACAAATCGTCGCGGAGCACCTCGATGTCCCGGTTGCGCGACCGGTTGGAGACGTATGCCACCCACCTTCCGTTGGGCGAGACCGCCGGGTAGAGATTGTCGTGCTGACCGCCGGTGATTCTGCGCAGTCCGCCCGAAGACACCTCCAGAGTGTATATCTGAAAGCTGTCTTTGGGCAGGTATCCGAGGCCGTCGTAGCGGAAAAACAGTCGCGTGATATGCCGGTAGACCGGGGCTTCCTTTTTCTTCTTCTCATCCTTGATGAAGTGCGAGTCATTGTACCTCAGGGCAAACACGAGGTGTGTTCCGTCCGGGGTCCACTGAAGGTTCTGAATGTGGCCGTCCAGCTCGTTCAGTCGTCTTTCCGCACCGCCCTGCGAGGATATCAGGTAGACGCCTGTTTTCTTGTCCCGCGTGGAGACAAAGGCAAGCCATTTGCCGTCGGGAGAC
This sequence comes from Acidobacteriota bacterium, assembly GCA_035529075.1. Classification (NCBI taxonomy): domain Bacteria; kingdom Pseudomonadati; phylum Acidobacteriota; species Acidobacteriota bacterium. Next base: position 458,986 of record DATKXK010000014.1, read on the forward strand.
CAGACCGGCTGGCCGTCGGCGTGATCCCCGTGCGTAAACTGGCGCGATTCACGAGCCTTGAGGTCGTGCACAAAGATGTTGGTGATGTAGGTGTTCTTTTCCGCGTCGATACGTTCCACGGTATACGCGAGCAATCGTTCATCGGGACTGAGTGACACGGACGTGGCAATCCTGAGCTTGAACAGATCCTCAGCCGTCAGTTTCCGTCGCCTGGCTTTCCGTCTGGCGGGTCTTGGCATGATATGTTTTTCCCCTTGGCTAACCGTTTGATTGGTAACCCGATATTACGTACTAAGACACTGCCTGACAAGGGATAAATCTGCTGCGGTGCGCCGGGCCTTGCGCAGAAACCGTTTGCGTTTTGTGTGGGAACCCGTATTTTAGCGGCAGCACAGGGTAAGAATCGCTGTTAAATCCAACATGAGTGATCCACGAATTCTAAAATAACCCGACGATAGTCTCCTTCTGCAGATTCCAGGGAGGTTTTCAAGGTGGAAGTTGTTGCCCTCATAGACAAGGTCAGGCACTACGAAGGTAAGGTGCCTGCTCCGTTGAAAGAGAATGAGCCGCTCGAAGCCTATGCCGGCAAAACTCCGGCGGAACTTAAGCGTCTGCTGAAGGTAATGCTGACGGCGCGACGCGTCGAGCGCGAGGAGAAGCTGTTGCTTCGAAAAGGACATAACCGGTTTTTCATCGGCTGCGGCGGGAAGGAACTGATCGACGTTGCTCTCGGGAGCCATCTCAGGCCGGACGATCCCTGGGTGGGCTACTACCGGAACAAGGCCTTTGACTTTTATCGCGGCGCCTCGCTGCAGGACAAAATGCTCGAAGCGATAGGTGACTCGCGCGGCCGTAACAGGGGCCAGCAGATTCCGGCGCACCCCGGTTATCCCGACCTGGCCGTGATTCCCCAGGCCTCGCCTACGGGCGGACACGCCCTCGAGGCGGCCGGCATCGCCGAAGCGATCTCGCACCCGGTGCCGGTTTCCAGGCAGTCCCACCATCCCGGCGGGCGGTATCCCGGGGACGCAGTCACGGTCTGTGCCATTGGTGAGGGTTCCACCTCGGAGTCGGAATTCGCCCGCGCCGTCTTCTACGCCGCGTTCTACAAGGCAAGGGCCATTTTCGCCATATATAACTGCGGATGGGCCATCTCGGTGTCGGTCGAGGAGCAGTTCCCGGAGGGTGACCCCACCACGCCGTTCGAAGGATTCCAGCGCTTCGGGCTGAAAATCCTGCAGGTGGACGGTACCGACGTCAAGGCTTCCCTGGCCGGGGTCGCTGAGGCCGTGGAGTATTGTCGGGCCGGGAACGGACCCGTGCTGATGAACGTCCGCACGACCCGCGAGGGATCACATTCGGGATCCGATGACCAGTCGTTCTACATGGACCCGGACGAACAGGACTGGCACACGCACAATGACTGCATTCTCAAAACGTGCCTTGCATTCATTGAGGACGGTGTCATACAACCGGAGGAAATCGGCCGAATATGGGACGAGTTGGACAAGGACGTGACGGCGGAATCGAAAAAAGCGGTGGCTGCATTCACTCCCAAAACCACCGAACTCATCGAAAGCCTCGTCTACACGTATGACTTTCAGGAGTGCCGGAAAACGTGGAAGCGGTATCGGGATGCGTGCAAGATCAAGCGTGCGGAGAAATTCCGGGAGTTTAGAGATAAGGGCTATTTTGCCTCCGGGGAACTGCCGGAAAACGCCGGCCCCATGACGATGCGTAGCGCTATCAACTACACGCTCTTCGATCTCTTCCTGTTGACCGAGGACGTGATTCTCTTCGGCGAGGACGTGGCCGACTTCTCCGGCCACATGATTGACGAAAGAGAAAAGCAGGCCGGGTTGAAAGGCAAGGGCGGTGTTTTCCTCGTCACCAAGAACCTCCAGCGCGAGTTCGGCAATGATCGGTGTTTCAACACGCCGCTGGACGAGGCCGGTATCCTTGCCCGCGCCTCGGGCCACGTTTACCAGGGACGGCGGCCACTGCCCGAAATTCAGTTCCTGGACTATGTGTCGCCGGCCTACCAGGTGCTCAAGGATCGTATCTGCACCACTTACCAGCGCTCCGGCGGTCTCTTTCGCATGCCGTTGACCATTCGCACCACTTACGGCGGCTACAAGCAGGGGGCGGGGGCGTTCTGGCATTCCGAGGGCAATCTCGGAACCTGGATGAACATACCCAGTCTGCTGATCGCAGTGCCGTCGAACGCCTATGATGCCGCCGGCCTTCTCAAGACGGCCTGGGCGTGCGACGACCCCGTGCTCTTTTGCGAATCGGTCGCCCTGTACAATCGACGCGACTGGGAAGGCGTCCCCATGGAAACAGCCGTTCCGGACATCGATGAGTTGATCCCCTTCGGTGTGGCCAGGGTTTACCACGAGGATCGTACCGATATAGGGATCATCACCTACGGGGCGACGTTCCAGATGTGTCGCCGGGCGGCCGAGCTCGTTCTTGAAGAGGGCATCCAGGTCCGGATTGTGGATCTGCGGACGGTCAAGCCGATGGACGAGGAGGCTATTCTGCAGACGGCCAGGGAGTGCGGCAAGGTGCTTGTCGTGACCGAGGACCGTTTCCCCGGCGGGACCGCGGCCACGATTGCCTCGATCATAACCAGGGGAGAGGGCCTGTATCACCTCGAGGCACCCATCAAGCTCGTCACGGCCATTGATGCCCGCGTTGCCTACGGCGTCGACGGTGATAACGCCTGCCTGCCGACCGTCGACAAGATAGTGACCGCCATCCAGGAGTTGCACCAGGACTACTGAGCGACCTGATTGAACGAGAGGCCTACGTCTTACGGTTGGTCTTCGAGGTCAGCAGGGTGCGCAAGCGGCTGCGGTCCGACGGTTCCAGGACAAACAGGCCGGCGGAAAGCGTAATCAGCGTGACTGCCACGGTGCCGCCGAAGAAGTTCAGCCAGTCGTGGGGCACCAGCCAGGCTCGTGCCAGCAGAGCCGCCGGGACCGCGACGACAGCCGCGCGCAAGCCGCTCAGCAGGCTCGTTCGCAGAATGCGGCCCGGAGAAAGCTCCAGGGCGCGCCCGATGAGCCAGGGATACAACGTCGTATACAGGAGAAGCTGGGGGATGGCCGCCGCCAGGGCCATGCCGGTGATGCCGTAAGGCCCTATCAGAAACAGGGACAGAATAACCTTGGTCGATGCCTCCAGGATGAGAACGTACAGCAGGTACCGGTGCTGCCCGAGGCCGAACAGGATGGCGTTGCCGAGTATCTGCGGAATGAAGACGGCCGTACTGACGGACAGGATGGTCATTACCTCGGCGGCGCCGGCAAACTCCGGCTGAAGCCACAGGCGCACGAACGGCCCGGCCCAGACGATCACGCCCGCCGCTATGAAGAACGACAGGTAGGAAGTGTACTTCACGCCCTTCAGGTAAACCCGTCTGACGGTATCAATGTCGCGGTTCGCCTCCCAGTGTGACACGGCCGAGGTCAGGGGAGAGCCGATCGAGTTTACCGCGTTCCTGAAATACAGCATCATCTGCGCTCCCGGTGCGTACACGCCCGCCGCCGCCGCAGAACTCAGCAGGCCCAGCAACACGGAATCCGTATTGAATATCACCAGCCAGGCGACCGTGATGCCGAACGAAATCCGGGAGTAGCTGATCAACGTCGAGGCCGTCTCCCGGCTGGCCAGACGCAGGTTCGCCGTGATCCGCGGAAACAGCCTGCGCAGGCACAGCACCGTGGCCGCCTGCCGCAAAACACTCACCGCCAGAATGGCCAGGGCCAGCGCCGCCAGTCCGTACCCGTTGGCCAGCAACCAGACGAGCACCACGACCCGGATCACCTCCTCGGCCATCTGCAATACCTCGGTGATGTCGTGACGTTGAAGGCCGCTCAGTGAACCTCCGAACGGCAGCAGATAGAACCGTACGCCGAGGTAAACGCCGACCACTATCAAGGCCGTCCGCCCCTCCTGAAGCAGCATGGCGTTCTCGATCCTGAAATACTGAAACAAAAACGTTGCCGTGAAGTAGGCAGCGACTATTATTATCGTCCCGAGAGCAAGATAGATAGCCCAGCTCGTGTTCAGTACCCGGTTAACGTTGAGAAAGTCGTTCTGTCCCAGAAACCGGGACAAGTATCGGACAAGTGCTCTCTCGAGACCGAAATCGAGCAGCGAAAGATAGTTGATGGTCTGGAAGACAATGACCCAGACCCCGTAGCGGTCGTCTCCGAGAACTGACGTAATGTACGGGATGAAAAACAGGGCGATAAGAATTCTCAGCCCGTATCCGGTCCAGGAGGAGAAGATATTGCGGACCAGTTGGCGTCGCTGCAGAACCATTACCATCAGTAGTTGCCGTTCGGAAAGACGTAGTATACCCATTGTCAGAGGGCCCGGCAACGCTTTGTTGCCTCGCGGCATCAGAACGTTACGACCGGGCTTGGGATGGCAGGCCGCCGTCGTCTGTGCCTGCGTGCTGGTGCTGGTATCGGCTGCGCTTGACGGATGTGGCGGGCCGCCGTCACAAATCGCTCCGGGAAAGCCCGGTGCGTCGTCAGCCCTGCCGCCGCGACCGGTCGATTTCGGCATGGCCGTGCCCTACCCGGTCGCGCTGCCACCGGACAGCGCCGACTGGCGTCCCGTGATCGGTATTGACAGTATCATCCCGCTGGTGTTGACGGTCGACGTCGGCGGCGACGTCACGGATGTCGGAGCGGTTCGCGGCGCCGACACTGCCTTCGCCCCGTACTACGACCGGTATCTGAAAGCCTGCCGATTCGAACCCGGTCTGGCTGGTGGCTCGGCGGTTGCTTTTCGGTTGCCGATACTTCTGCACCTGAGATCCTGGCGAAAGAGGCCGCTGGTTGCTTTTCCCGTGAATCAAGGCCGGGAGATCGTCAACAGTGCCCTGTATTTCGAGGCCTTTGAGCTTAACGGCGTTACGCATGCCGGCCTGGAGTGGTTTCCTTCATACTTTCATCTGCCCGCGCGGCAGGACGGGTCATCTGCGGTCAAATTTGTCCTGGCCGAGCTTGACTTCGACACCACCGGTCGGCCCCAGCAAATCAGTCTGCTTCGAACCACCTCTCCTGATTTTGCCGAGCAGATTCTGACGGCTATGAACTGGGCTCGGTATACCCCCGCCAAACGGCGCGGGCAGCCCGTGCCCGGCCACGGTATCATGGCTGTTCTTCTCTTCACCGAGATTGCCTACCCCGCGCCACCCGTTTCCCCCGATCAACCGGACACATCGGACCTGCTGCACGCCGTTCGCGTTCGCCTGGTGCCGGCCGAAATCGGCCTGCTGATGCCGGCCGTCCCGCGCAACGCTCGGCAGGGCCGGCTGACGCTTTCAGGTTTTTCCGGGACGTTGCGAACCAGGGTCGGCGCGACAGCCATTATTGACACGCTGGGTAAAGGGCACCTTCGCGGCGTCAGCGACGGGACCCCGCGGCTGAGAACCGTGTGTGATTCAGTGATTCAACAATTGCGATTCTACCCTGCTTTTGACTTCATGGGTAACCCGCGCGCCTTCACCGGCCTGATGTATATCGAGTTCACCGGTAGTACAACCGTACGAATTGACTTTGCCTGGCTGAATCAGCCGACTTTTCGGCGACCCTCGCAACCAGTTGACTGACATACAGATACCTCCCGCTACGGGCAGTCTCGCGGCAGCCTGATCGCACAATCTGCGCTCTGCCGATCCGGAAGTGTGGGCGCGTTTCGAAATGATTCACGTAAGACGTTGTCATATACCAGGTTATATTGCCCGATCGGCGGCTGCCGGAGACGGGCATGGTTTTTGTCCTTTATTTCAGAAAGATGATATCGAAAACGTTCCCAGTGCAATTACCTGTGCCCTTGAAAGGAATTGCGCCGGAACCTGTATAACTAGATGGAGGAGACAATGGTGTTGGCAACAAGACTCCTCGACGCGTTCTCAACACTGGTGATTGTCATCGCAGGCGTTTATGTTGAGATCACCTTTGCCCACCTCTTGACAGATGTGTGGAAGCTTGTTGTTGCAGGCGTCGTGCTGGCGCATGTTGTTCTGCAAGCAGAGAGAGTTTTACTGAGGCTGCCCAGAGAGAAAGTTGAGAATGTGTAGCCCGAATGGGCTTGCTGATAATTCTCTTGACTTGGGTGGATTATTCTGTATTTTAGCTGGACTGTGCTGGTTATAGACGAGGGTGAATACGTTGAAAGACCGCATCTTACCGATATTGCTCGGCTCGTGCTTCGTGATTCTTGTCACGTTCGCGCTGGTGCTCAGCCAGGTCATCAAGCCGGAGATTCAGCAGTGTATCGAAGACGGTGACACCGAGAAGGCGATTGCGCTCCTGAAAGCGGAAATAGAGGCGGATCCGTCTTACCACATGAATTACTACGTGTTGGGGCAGCTCTACTATGACTGCGACCAGTACGCTCTGGCTAAGGAACAGTTTGAAGATGCCCTGGATAAAAAGAGCAAGCATTACGAATCTCTTTACTATCTCTCACGCTCGCTCATCATGCTCGGCGAGCTTGACGAGGCCGGGGAGGCAATACAAGAGGGGCTGAAAAAGGCCAAGAAACTCAAGGCCCAGTTCGAGAACGGCCTGGGCCTCCTGAGCATGGCCCGTGAAGATTACCAGGAGGCCGACCGGGCCTTCCGTCGCGCGCTGGCAGAGAGCGACCGAGTCGAAGCTGATAAGCTCAAGGACCTCAGGAACGCACCCATTTCTGAGGAGGACCGGCAGCTGGTGATTGACTCGCTCCGGGCTGAGCACGCCAGTCAGAACGCCGAGTACCACATCAACCTGGGAGACGCCAACTTCTTCCAGGGTGTACCGTCATTGGCCGCCGTTGAGTACGAAAAGGCTCTCCAGGTCGATACCGGTTCGCTGGAGGTCTACTACCACTGGGCCGAGGCCTGCCTCGACATGAGGGACTACAACTGCGCCATGGAGAAGCTGAGAGTTGTCCTTACGAAGGACAGCACTCACGCCCAGGCCTGGATGCGGGCAGGCGGCATCTACTTCAAGGCGGCCCTCTCGTCGCGAACGCGCGCCGAACGGGAGGAGCGTTTCAAGGAAACCATCGGGTCGTACAAGCGCTACCTCGAGTTGTCTCAGGCCCAGCCTGACTCGTCCACGGTTCGCCCGTTTTTCGAGTTGGCTATGGCCTACACGAATATTTTCGGCTATGAGGAAGCGGTCGCGTACTTTGAGCAGGTTCTCGGTATCCCCTATGAGCCGAGGGATGTGTATTTCTATTACGGTAAGGCTCTATGGGGAATCCGACAGTTCGCGAAGGGCGCAGAAATGCTGCTTCGGCATCTGGACTGGATTAAAGAGCAGCCTGCGGAGTATTCCACCGCTATACAAGATGCTGAAGTTTATCAACTTCTCGGCGACTGCTATTTCTATCAGCAGCCGAAGGACTTCTCGAAGGCCATCAAGTACTACAAGCAGTCGCTCGAATCGGCTCCCGATCAAAAGCGGGTCCTGCAAAACACCGCTGTGGCTTACCACAGTGTCCAGAGCTACGTTCAGGCCATAGAGTTCTACGACCGCCGGATCGCCCTCGGCATCGACAGCGCTTCCGCCAGCATTTACAAGAACGCCGGCTACTGTGCTCTCAATATCGCTAATGCGCAGCGAAGCGATGAAGGCGACCTGGATATGGAGGAAGAAGAGGAAGAGCTGGCCGGCCCGGATCCCGACACGAACTTCTACGAGGTCGCGATCGGCTATCTGGACCATTACCTTGAGTATAGCTTGAATGATGACAGAGTCGTCTTGCTTGTTGCCAATACGTATCTGTATCAACTTGCCGACTGCGCCAACGGCGTGACCTATTTCGAACGACTCCTGGCTCTGGACCCCTCCAGTTGCGTGGCCAAGAAGTCGCTCGGTTACGCCTACTTTGGCGGTGTTTGCGAGAAGAACTACACCGAGGCACTCGGGTATCTCACGGACGCGTACACCTGTGTTACCGATTCCGGGGGGCCCTGTGCCGACAACGACATTACCAAGTGGATCGCCCAGTGTTATCACCTGCGGGCCGTTGAGACCAAAGGTGAAGCCAAGGCTGATTTCAAGAACGCCTTTGATTGGTATGCCAAGGTGCTGCAGTGCGATCCGAGCGACACTGAGGCCAAGGAGGCGCAGGACAACATAAGGTACGAGTATTGACGACGTGTCAACGGGCAACCGCATTCGTACGTAGTGGACTGGAGTCGGCATGACTGAAGAGGACAAAAAAGAGACGGCACGAAAACGCATCACCGATCTGCAGCGGATGAAGTTTATCGGGTTTGAGGTTTTTCCCGGGAAGCCGAAGGATCTGTTCAAGAGCGAGGATGAAAAGTCTGAGTTCGAAAAACAGGCCCGCGACCGGCGGGGGAAAGGCGCGTCGACCCGGCTGGACAGCAAACTCCTCGAAGAGCGGATGTCCTTCAAAGAGCGGATTGTTCTCGCGTTCGCCAGTGTCATCGTCTGGGCGGCGCTTTTCTTCCCCTGGTACTCCGCGTATACCGAGGTCGCTGACGAATCTCCGGCTGCTGTAACTGAAGAGCCGGCCGATTCCCTGATGGTGGGGGACAGCGCGCTGGCGGCGATGGCGGCAGCTGATACCGCCGCCCTTTCAGCCCCTGTCGAAAATCAGGAGGACCCGGCCGGGACGTCTGAACAATCCGAGGCGACGCCCGCTCAGGAGATGTCCTCACAAAGCAACGAGGAGATTCTCACCGGGCACATGGCTCGCCGGAGAGTTCGTCGGGAATACGATCGTCTCTCCGGGATCAGTTCCTTCATTGCCCTGGGATCGGTCGGTTCGCACGTGTTTACGTCCGGGGCAGTCCTTGTCCTGACGGGCATCATCTTCCTGCTCTACGGGCTTCTGTGTCTGGTGCTGCCGGCACTCACCCTGTACTGCCTGTTTGGGCTGAAAGGGTCCGCCGACGAACAGGCCGTGAGGATAAAGAAATATCTGAGGTTCAACTGGTTGCCTCTGGTGCTGTTCTTTCTTGCGGCGTTCCTGTCGTTTTTCGGCGCCGACTACGGTGAAGGAACGGCGGGATTGTATGCCAGCCTGGGAGACAGTTATGGCCCCGGAGTGTTCCTTGCAACGCTCTCGTGGGGCGTGTTCATAACGCTGGCCGCCTCGATTCTGGTGGCCGTCAAGGCCGTGGAAATCTAATTCTGTGTAAGTTGGAGGATAGTAACAAGTGGTTAAGCAAACACTCTTCGTAACGCTCAACGCCATCGTCGCCTTTGCTATCGGATTCGGTCTCTGGTACGGAGTGTTCAGGACGTCTGAATCGCCGATCATCCATTCCATTTATCAGGGGGGTCCGCTGGTAGTGCTGTTGATCATGATCCTGATCATGTTGCTTGTCTTCGTGATCGAGCGCTATTTCTCACTGTACTCAGTCGCCAAGGGCCGCAGTTCGGTCCAGGTGTTCTTCAAGAAGCTTGTGACCCTTCTCCAGACCGATGACTACGAGGGCGCCCTGGCTGCCTGCGACAAACAGCGCGGTACTACTGCCAACGTCCTTCGATCCGGCATTGAACGCTACAGGGATCTCAGGAGCGATGCTTCCATCGACGCCGACAAGCGGCTTCAGCTCACGCAGTCAGCGATTGAAGAGGCCAACGCCCTCGAGGGTCCGCTGCTGGAGAGGAATCTTATCGCCCTGTCAACCATCGCCTCGATTGCCACCATGGTGGGTCTGCTCGGCACGACCATCGGCATGATCCGCGCCTTTGCCGCCACCGGCAACGTGGAAGGCGGTGTTATCGATGCCACCCAGTTGGCGGTCGGAATCTCCGAGGCGCTGGTCAACACCGCCGGCGGTCTGACCTCCGGGATCCTCGGGATCTTTTTCTACAACTTCTTTGTAAACAAGGTGGACGCCTTTAATTACACTACTGACGAAGCCACGTTTGAGGTGTTACAGATTCTGAAGACCAAAGAAGGCAAGTAAGCCATGGGGATTAAGAAAAAGCGTCGGATCTCCATCAGGATCGATATGACGCCTATGGTCGATATCGCCTTCCTGCTGTTGATCTTCTACATGGCCACCACTCAGTTCAAGCCGCCGGAGGCGCGCGCGGTCGAGTTGCCGCAGTCGCACTCGCAGATTGAGCTGCCGGACAAAGACGTTATTAATATCACCGTTACCAAGCATGACTCCATCTACGTGGACTACGTGCAGTTGGTGAACATCAACATTGACGGCCAGGACATTCAGACCAAAGGGCGCGTGGTGCGCACGTGCGATATTTATAACGTGTCCAGCGAAATCCTCCGGGCGCGCAGCAAAAATGTCCGGGCCCTGGTCGTGATTAAAGCCGACCGGGACGCAGGCTTCGGGGTGATGCAGGATGTTATGCGGTCGATGCAGGAAAACCACCTCGAACGCTTCCTCATCATCACCGACAACGAGATGGAGGAGGCCGAAGCCTGATGGTTCACCGTCGTGTGACCCGCTGGTGACGTAACAGGTGAAAGGAGAGTGACGTAAGATATGGCCGGCGAAGTAGCCGAACGCGCAGCAAAGCCCGGGAAAAAGGGATTACGGCGCCCCAAGAGGCGGTTAGCCATCCGCATCGACATGACGCCGATGGTGGATATCGCCTTCCTGTTGCTCATCTTCTACATGGTGACGACGGTGTTCTCGATGCCGCAGGCAATGGAGATCAACCTGCCGCCGGTGGAGCAGGAGGAGCAGGTCGAGATCCGGGAATCCAACCTGCTTACGGTACGGGTGGACAGTGAGAACCGTTACTGGTGGAATCTAAAGACGCCCACTCCGGAGAACCTGCCGAAGCTCCTTCCGGGCGACCCGGCTAAGCCGGACACCGTGGCTTACACGTTTTACCCGGACACCCTGCGCGGTCTGTTGGTCCAACAGAATCGCCAGAACCCGAGGCTGAGCACGCTTGTTCTTATTCATAGAGACGCCCGATACGAGGATATGGTCAACATCCTGGACGAGATTGACGTCATAGAACGCTCCTGGAATCAAAATACGGCCGATCGCCTTGGTGTTAAGGTCAGCGAGATTCCGAGCGACCAGAAATTCTCGTACCGGTATGCCATCGGCAAGTGGGAGGAGCGTGACGACAGAGTCATGACCGCCGCCCAGGCTCAGGTCAGCCAGGAAGGAGGCCTGTGATGCGATCTTATTACGATAACGCCGTCTACTCCCCGTACGGTGCCTACGAGCTGAAGTTAAAGTACCAGCGCAACTTCCTGTTCGGTACCGGTATCACGCTGGGGGCGGTGCTGTTCATTCTCGCGGTCGCCTGGGTCATATCCGTCTGGTCGGAGGAGGAAGTGATAGCCTCAGCGACGCCGGTGACGATCAGGACAGTTGCTGACCTCGGCCCACCCCCGGCTATCGCCAAGAAACCGCCTCAGGTAAAAGTCAATCAGCCCAACGCCGTGGCTCCCAAAGTCGGTATTCCGAAGCCGGTCGCCGACGATGAGGTTATGGACGACGACGTTACCCTGGCCACCCGCGAGGAGTTGGCGGAAATTGTGGCTCCCGACATTACTTCGGCCAGTTCAGGTGGCGCTGACATTGTCGTCGACATCCAGGACGACGAGTATCTCCCGGCTCCCGATGAGTTTACGCCGGTGGAGATCGTCGCTGAGATGATTTACTACGAGACACCGGAGTACCCGCGCCTGGCTCGACAGGCCGGCCTGGAGGGGCTGGTCCGGGTTAAGGCCCTCGTTGACAGGAACGGCAACGTCAAGGACGCCATGCTCTATCAGTCTTGCGGTACCACCTCGCTGGATGAGGCGGCCGTTGGTGCCTCTTACAAGTGCAAGTTCAAACCGGCGATTCAGAACGGTCGACCCGTCGCTATGTGGGTGACCTACAAGGTGGAGTTCTTCATCGAGGAGGCTGCCCCCTGATCCTGAATCCGGATTCGCGATCCGGGCCGACGGAGATTCTGACCGGTGCGGGCTTATCAAGAGCCCGGCACCGGTCTTTTTTTGTCAACTGATCGAACATCATACTGCCGATTATAGGGTGGTTTCCTTCCTGATGCCCGGGCCGGGAAAAGGCCGGCGGCAACGAACGCGTCGTACTCGTCAGCCGGTCCGGCATCTCCCATTGCAGTCGGGCCAGATATTGTATGACAGAAGCCGGTAGCCACTACCTGTTGGGGTTACCGAAACTAAAGGCTGAAGGGGGCAATTTATCGCTTGACAAGTGCACAAATGTGCAGTATTCTGGGTCTGCGCCGGGGCAGGTGCCCGGGTATTTGCGAACAAGGGAGAGTTCCATGGGTGGATCAGTACTAAGTCGTGATTGGGGTGACCCTCGAAACATGGCGGCAGCAGACAGCACCAATCTCGGTCTTGCAGAGGATATCGACGTACCGTACGCGGGCGGCGCTGTCGGCACCGAGGACTGCGTTTTTCACAACGTGGCCAACTGCCCGGACTGCTCGGGCGGCATGATACGTCAGGGGGGATGCTGTTTTTGTCCCGAGTGCGGGTTTGAGAGTTGCGGCGCATAGCGTTTGACGTCGTTTGGCTGAACGGTACCGGGTTGAAAGGAGGGCTGGATGGTATGCGTTTGAGTGATCTGGAAAGGCTTGGTATTCCGCGGCGGATAGTAGAAGTCTGGCGGGAACGTCAGGGGGAATCACTCTTGCCTGTGCAGCGGCAGGCATTGCGACAGGGGTTGCTCGACATCACGGCTCGGCGCGCTTCCGTGAGTGACGGGGTCTCCGGCATGATAGTCTCGGCGCCGACGTCATCAGGGAAATCCTTCTGCGCCGAAATGGCGGCGGTGAGCGCTCTGACCGCCCGCAGGAAGGCCGTGCTGCTGTTTCCGATGAAGTCTCTTGCGGAGCAGAACTACCGCCTGCTGCGGGACACGTATGAACCGCTCGGGATAAGGTGCCTAATTGCCACGGGAGACCACCCGGAGAATGATCAGAGATTTGCCGCCGGTGACTATCATCTGGCCGTTGCCATTTACGAGAAGTTTGACCTGCTGCTCACGGCTGATCTCGATGCGTTGAGTAATATCGGGCTGGTAGTTGTAGATGAATTGGAAATGCTGACCGAACCCGGTCGCGGGGCGGTTCTGGAGCGGCTGCTGACAAAAATTCTGGCCTCCTGCTACCAGCCTGCCATCCTGGCCCTGTCGGCGGTTCTGGATGACGACACGGCCGCTGTTCTGGCCCGCTGGCTGTCAGCTTCGGTAGTAAAAGAGAATTCTCGCCCCGTTGACCTCCTTCGTGGTGTGGCCGCGGAGGGTTCGGTTCGTTTCCGGTCGTTCAACGGCGCTCAGGATGGAAGCGAGCCCTTTGCAATCGGGGATGCCGCCGGTGACCTTGCCGACGTTCTGATCGGTCAGCTCAGGCAGGCCGCGGGACCGACTCTTGTCTTCCTGAAGTCCCGGCAGGACACGGTGCAGCTTGCGCTCAGGCTCGCGGCTTCCGTACAGTGGCCCGAGGCAAATGGGGCGACTGCCCGTCTTCGGGAAGAAGAACCGTCGTTTCTTGTTCGATCGCTTATCCAGACGCTTACGCGGGGCATTGCATTTCACAACTCCGACCTGACGCCATGGCATAGGTCGGTTGTTGAGGAATCCTTTATCAATGGGGAAGTTCGCGTCCTGTGTTCAACCACCACTTTAGCCCTGGGTGTCAACCTGCCTGCAGAAACCGTATACCTCGAGACGGTCCGTTACGCACCCGGTAATTACGATAGGCGACCCGTGCTTGTGCCCATTACCCGGGCCGAGTTTGACAACATGACCGGCAGAGCCGGGCGCTACAACTTCTGTCGGGGTGTGACCGGCAAGGCTATTGTCCTGGCTGATTCGGAGTTCGAGCGCGACGTCCTCTGGGAGCAGTATATCAGTCCGGACCGGCCTGAGGCCGTGCTGCTCCCTGTGCAGCCGATCTCGCTGGATGATTGGCTTCTTCAGATGATCTGTGCCGGAGTGTCGCCAAGCCTCAGTGCCGCCCGTTCGGTGCTGGCCAAGAGTCTGCACACTGTTTGTCACCCCGGCGCTGAATTGAATCCGGAACCGGCCGTCGAAATGCTGACGCGAGAGCGGCTGGTTGGTGTCGGCAATGGCGGCCTGTTGTACCCCACCCCGGCAGGTAGAGCCGTAGCCACGGCCGGCCTGACCGTCAGACAGGCGGTTCATCTGCGCGGGTGGCTGGAGCAAGGGTACCCGCAGACAAACTTTGGCTGGACGGCCCTGGCGGTGAGCGCCCCCGACTGGCGCCTTCCTCCGTCTATTCTGACCCGTTACGAGCAGGCGGAGAATCTGCCTCTGAAACTGCTGTCGCAGCGGTATGATCATTCCATGGGTGAAATAACCTGCCTGCTTCCGCAAGACTGGCGGTCGCAGCCGCTTGGCTACCGAACCATGGCCGGTCTGAAGGCGCTGCTGGTGCTGGATGACTGGTCCCGGATGGTTCCGGTCCAGTCTCTTGAAGAACAGTACCAGATGCATCTGGGTCAGATAATGTCGCTCGGAGAGGCTGCGGCACACCTTGTGTCCGCCACGGCAGCCCTGGTAGAGGCAGGCGACAGGCAGTCAAAAGTGGTCGGCATGCTCCGTGCACATGCCTTCAGTCTTCAGCACGGCCTCTCCGCTGACCTTCGCGGCTTGCATGCCTGCCTTGGGGCGGTGCTGAACCGGTCGGATTTCGTAGCCCTGCATGAGGCTGGTGTTGTCGAGATGCGTCAGCTGGGTGATCTCGATTCTCAGAGGCGCGCCAAATTTATAAGGGGAGAGGCTAAGTTACGACGAATCAATGATATAATAGACTCATTTAAAGAGGAGGTTGCAATGTTGTCCAAACAGGTAGGTAACCGCGTGGTCCCCGCCGCCGAGCCTGATTCCGTCGAGATCGATGGGGCCTTTGATCGGGAACGTTTTCTTGTCCGTATAAACGGCTTTCCGGTGTGGCTGACCGGCAAGTCGTTTAAGTACTTCACCAGGCTGGCCTGGTCTCGCCTTACCGCCGACGGTGGGTGGATCTACAAGGAGGATATCGAAATCGGATTCAACCAGGCCAGATATCTGTACCGTATGAAGAACGAGATCGCTGGCGGCTTCAGCTTCCCCTGGCAGGTCGTTGAAAACAACCGGCTGGGGTACTATCGGCTTCAGATCGATCCGGTCAAGATCCGTGTCAATCAAGGCAGGCTTAGAAACCACCCGGATTGGGAAGTTCGGCGTCTCTTTGCTGAACCCGGCACGGTCGCTGTGGGCTGAGAGTTGGCGGGAACAGACCGCCGGACTCGACCGTATTATCTAAGAGAATGACAAGGACTTGCTTGCACAAAGACTTGAAAGTCCGGGAAAATGTCCGATATTACGGTCGACGCAATATGGAAACCATTATCAAGAGCAAAAACCGGCTACCCCTCCTGACTACCGATACGGAGACCGCCTACCCGGTACTTCCACTCATGACCGGGGTGCTCTTTCCCGGCACCATGCTCACGATACAGGTCGGTCGGCCCGAGAACCTGCAACTGCTCAAGGCGTGCAGAGACGGCAGGAGCGAGTTTGTCGCCTCCTATGCGCACTCGGAGGTCGAAACGCCGGACCGTGCTCCGATTCACCAGGTCGGCGTATTTGCGGTTGTGCACGGCGTCAAAGAGGTTACCGGCGGCTCTGTGATTGCGACCCTTGAGGGTCTGCGGCGGGCGGCGCTTACACGTATCCAGTCGGCCGAACCATATACGACGGCGACCGCGTACGCGATTGAGTCGCTGCCGTTTGTCAGCAAGCACATTAAGCAGAAGGTTGACGAGGTCATCTCAATCGTCAGCGAGATTACGCACCTCGATCCAATGTACTCACCGGAACTGTCGAACGTACTGAAACTTAACGAAACCGACCCGGCCCTGCTGGCTGACCGAGCTGGCGCTGCCTTCCACCTCTCGCTCTCGGCCAAGCAGGAATTGCTGGAAGCCATCAGCCTGGAGCAACGCTTTGAAAGGCTTTTGTACCACCTCAATATGGAGCTTAGCCGAGTTGCCACGGTCCTGAGTATTCACGAAAACGTCAAAAAGCGGATAGAGGACGAGCAGCAGAAGTACTTCCTGCGGCAGCAGTTAACTGAGATCCGCCGACAGCTCGGTGAGGACTTTACCGAAGAAAAAGAGGCTGCGCGCCTGCGCAATATCCTCAGAAGCAGAAAAGAACTTCCGCCTGACGTTTCGGCGCGGGCGCTGATCGAAATCGACCGCCTCGGTCAGCTTTCTGCCGCTTCGGCCGAGTATGGTGTGACCAAGGGATATCTCGACTGGCTGCTCAATCTTCCATGGGGCAAATGCACCGCCGAGAGCCTTGACATGGCCGAGGCCGAGCGGATTCTCTCAATTGAGTACTACGGCTCCACGGGTCTGAAGGAGCAGATTCTCCAGCGGCTGTCCATCCGCAAGCTTATGGGCGGTGTGGACGAGGGCTCGACCCTCTGCCTCGTCGGTGCCCCCGGAACCGGCAAGGCTTCACTGGCCAAGGCCATAGCCCGTGCCCTGGGCAAAGAGTTCATTCGCATCTCGGTCGGAGGCATCTCCGATACCGCTGCTATCAAAGGGACGGCCAGAACGTTTCTCGGGGCGTATCCGGGTAAGATAGTCCGAACCCTTCGCGATGCCGGCACGTGCGATCCGCTGATTCTGATCGAAGATATCGATTACTTCAATGTCGAGAACGACGCTTCTGTAAACATGGCTCTCCTTGAAGTCATCGATTCGCGCCGGAGCTCGCGGTTTTTTGACAACTACCTGGGCATACCTTTTGACCTGAGCAAGGTCTTGTTTGTCTGCTCCGTCCGGTCCTACGAGGAAGTACCCGAGCAGTTTGTCCCCCGCCTGGAAATACTTGAATTGCCGGGGTATATCGAGCGTGAGAAAATCGTCATCGGGAAGCGGTATATCATCCCCAAACTGCTCAAGAGACACGGTATCCTGAAGTCCGAATTCAGAGCCTCGGATAAGGTCCTTTCCCGGATCATCAACAATTACACGCAGGAGGCCGGGTTGCTGGGGTTCTCCCAGCAGATAGAGAAGATCTGTCGGAAGATCGCGCTGCAGAAGGCCGAAGACAAGAAGCGTTCCTGGACCATTAGCGAGAAGAACCTGGAGTCCTACCTTGGTACGCCCGTCTACATCCCGGAGAAAGCAGAGTCTCAGCCCGAGATCGGCAGTGCGGCCGGCCTGGCCTGGACCGGGTCCGGCGGCGAGTTGATGTTCATCGAAGGCTTGAAGATGAGGGGGGAAGGAGGGATCATCACGACCGGCTCTCTGGGCGACGTTATGCGCGAATCCATACAGGCGGCGCACTCGTACGTTCGTTCCAAGGCTGATGCCCTCGGTATTGATTCCAGTGATTTCAACGAGTTTGACGTGCACATCCACTTTCCCTCGGGCGCCATCCCCAAGGACGGCCCGTCGGCCGGCATCACCGTGTGCCTCGTGATTGCGTCCGTCATGGCGGAACGCCCTATCCGTAACGATATCGCCATGACCGGCGAGGTGACGCTGCGTGGCAAGGTCCTGGCCGTGGGCGGCATAAAGGAAAAGATCTCGGCGGCGTACCGCACGGGCATCTACAACGTGGCTGTGCCCAAAGAGAACGAGAAAGATATCAAGGACCTGCCCAAGGAAATCATCCGCAAGACCAGGTTTCACTTCATCGAGCGGGTCGATGAGCTTTTCGAGCTTTGCCTGCTCGACGTCGTTCCGTCAGTGTACTCGCTCGAAAAAGTATTTGCCGAAGAGATCGAGAAGGCGAAAAAGAGGTCCACGGCGCGCAAGAGCCGCGCCGCGGCCAAAGCCAAACCCAGACGCAAAAAGCAATCCCGCTGATCGGCAAGACGGCTCGCATCCCGGCCTTTACGCAGGTCTCCCACTTTGGCCTTGACAGCATTCCTGACTGACCGGTATATTACTTAGAGTGAACGGTCGGTCTTAGAGTCCCGCTCTGCAAACTTCATGTGTTACTCTGTACGCGATGGAATGTCGGCATGCTCATCCCGGGCGTAAGCCCCCGGATGCGCGTGCCTGTATGCCGAATCAGACTCTTGAGACTTTCCGGTTGACGATTGCAGGAAGTTCCAGGCAGCGCGCTGCTGCAGGGAGGCGTGCAAGGCGAGAGCAGGTCGCTGACGATTGCCTTTACATGTCCGCTCGAGGTTAGTGTTTCCGCGCATGGACCGCCTCCTCAGGCCCGGACCGGTTATCGCCGGTCAAAAGGCTTACTCCGTGCTGACCTGCCCGGATTCCGGTGGGAACATGCTGAAGCAAACAAGGAACGTGTGAATATCCGAAGGAGCATGCGATGCGGCAGGTAACCCTCTACGTTATTCTCTGGCTGATAGTCAGTTGCGCCGTCGCCACCGGTCAGGTCACGCAGATAGTGCTCGACAACGTCACCAACACCGTTGACGACACGCTGCTGGTGGCCGGCGAGCAGCACTCGTTCGATCTACGCGCCACCAACCTCGGGAGCTATGTTAACTACAACCCCACCAACGGCTTCCGCATCTTCTCTGAGGACGGCGCACAGTGGACGTTTCCGTTGGCTGACACTACCATCGACACCACCATTACCCTGATCGAGCCTCCGCCCGATCCCGTTTTCGACACCACCATCGATACGGTTATTGTATTCTCCTGGGTGGATCCCACTTACCGTGCGTTCTTCGACCAGTTCTTCGTCAACCAGTACAGCGTGGACGGCATCGGGTCCGATACGACCGCCTTTGCCGGGGTGGGGTTATCGGTCGATCGCGGTATCCCCGACGGCTGGGATGCGCTGTCGTATAAGATCATCTTACAGAGCCGGCTGCAAGATCACGGCAAGCATATCTGCATTGATTCCTCCTGGTTTCCCCCCGGGGGCACCTGGAAATGGGCCCCGCTGAACGTGATGTTTCCGCAGATCAGTCCCGACTGGTCGGGTCAGAGTTGTTACCGGGTGTTCGACTCCAACTATGTTGAGCCCAGCAACCTGTTGGTTTCAGTCACGGAGTTGAATTTCAGCGGTCCCCAGGGAGGCGACAATCCGCCGGCACAGACGTTTGAGATTACCTCCGACAACGAGCCGTTGAGTTTCGCGCTTTTTGAGGAGGCCACATGGCTGTTGAAAGACCCCGTATCGGGCACGACGCCGGAGGAAATCACGGTCTCCGTGAACCTCACGGGCCTGGCCGAGGGGGTGTATTCGGACTCGATCCGGATTGAGTCGGCCGGAGCAGCCAATTCACCCAGGTACGTTCACGTCACGCTGGAGATAGCGCCGCCGCCGCCGGAAATCTCAGTAAGCAGCAATGCCTTCTTCTTCAACGCTGTAGCCGGTGAGGCCAATCCCGACCCGCAGACGCTGACAATCACTAACCTCGGCGGTGCCGAGCTGAACTGGACCGTGTCCAACTCTGAAACGTGGCTGCAGCTTATACCGACTTCGGGAACCGATTCCGGCGACGTTACGCTCTCGGCTGACATCACCGGGTTGCCGTTTAACGACTACTATGACACCATAGTCGTGGCTGACCCGAACGCCTCCAACAGCCCCGTGCGTATTCCCGTTACTCTCAGCGTGGGCTCCGACCTGCCTATCATCGAGACAGGCTATCTCCCGATGTACATTGTCACCTTCGATGAGCTCGATGTATTCTCAAGGAATTTCTACGTGGGGAACGCTGGCGCCGGGACCATGAACTTCTGGGTCGAGGAGAGCTCCGCCGAGATTATCGATGTCGCACCGGCAAGCGGCACGGCTCCGGATTCGGTCACGCTGACGTTCAGGTTCAAGTCCGTAACTCAAGGCCAGCAGCACTTCGATACCGTTTGGGTATACTCCAACGAAGCCATCAACTCGCCGCAGCCGGTGCCCCTTCGTTTGCGTTTCGTAGCGGACCCGGCCATAATCGGCCTGAATACGGACAGCATTACCCTTGACCTGTACGAGTGCTACCAGGGATTGGGCGCCGTGCTGCCGCAGGGCAGGCTCGAGGTTACCAACCTGGGCGGCGACGACCCCATGGAAGTCGTACTGGAATACGAATCCGACCTGTTCACGGCGCGCCCTGACGGCGGCAGTCCGTTCCCCGCCTTTGATATAGTCCCCGCACCCGTCGGCGATCTCCCGGCCGGGTCGTATCTGGACACCATCCTCGTGGTGGCTCTCAACGCTGTAAACTCGCCGCAGACGGTGATAGTCAATTACAACGTGACGCCGGCCGATGAGGACCCGGAACTGGTGCTTTCAAGAGACGAGGAATTGATACTCTACAAGCGGGATTCCGGCCCCGTTCAGAAGGAAGGCTTCAGGATACTGAATCTGCACGGCGGGTGCCTCGACTGGTTCGTCGATGAGGCCGTGCCGTGGTTTGATCCCGTCGATTCATCGGGCGGCGTCCCGCACACGTTCTTCTACGTCGTGGAGGCCCCGGGCCTGCCCAATGGTTCCTACGCCGACTCGCTGTTTATCGTGGCCCCGGGCGCGGTCAACCCGCCCCAGAAAGTCGCCCTCAATCTTTACGTATATGACTTACGGGGGGATGTCAATGCCGATGGAATAATCGACATCGGCGACATTACGTACCTTATACGGTATCTTTTTATCGATGGTCCGGACCCGATACCGATATTTCTGGTCGGCGATGTCAACTGCGACGGGACGGTCGACGTCGGCGACCTGTCGCTGCTGATTCGGTACCTCTTTGTGGATGACCAGCCGCCGTGCGACGAGCCGTTCTGAGGTAAGGCCGGAATCATAGGGGCTTTGCGGACGCCGCCGACCGAAGGGCCGGCGGCGTCGCTTCGTCCGGCATCGCCGCAGGGCCAGAGAGTTCTTGACAGACGGGAGCTTTTTCCGTATTATAGAATAAAGGCCGCAAGTCCTTTGCCGATATAATGTTGCAAGAGCCGGTCCGAGCAGGCAAGGAACGCTCAACCGGTCAAGAACCTGGAGGTCTCCGTTGTTACGAACAGCCATCTTTCTCGGTCTCACGCTCGTGTTCTGCATCGTCCTGTCTTCTCCCATCGTCGTGGCACAGCGCCTGGACAGCGACAGCGATACACCGCTGACCCCGTCGCAAATGCATGAAGTCTTGGGTCGGCAGAAGGCGGAAGCGCTCGACCGGACACGACGCGTTCTAAGCGAAGCTGCGACTGCCGCTGCGGCCAGTACGCAAACCAACTATGACGTCCTCAGGTACGATATTTATATCCGCGTCGATGATACGCTGGAGATTCTCCACGGCGCCGTCGGCTTTGTCGCCAGGGCCACCGAGTCCGCCGTTTCCGAGGTCGAGGTGGATTTGTTCAGCGACATGGCGGTTGACTCGATTGTCTCGCTCGCGGGAGTTCTCGGCTACGGCCGGACCGGAGACGTAATTACGGTCGTGCTGGACCGCTCGTACGATATCGACGAGGAGTTTGAGTTCACCATACATTACAACGGGCATCCGGTGGAGGGCGGACTTCAGGCTTTCGCCTTCGACTGGCGGGCCGGTCGAAAAGTGATCGCGTCTCTGTCCGAGCCGTATTTTGCCCGATCGTGGTGGCCCTGCAAGGACCGGATGGATGACAAGGCCGATTCCTTTAACATTGCCATCGAGGTGGACACGTCGTTCTATGTGGGGTCCAACGGTTCCCTCGACTCGGTTGTCGCCGCGAGTGCCAACACGCACACGTATTACTATACTGTTCATTACCCCATGGCCACGTACCTCTTTTCGCTGGCCATTCACCCCTACGCCGTCTGGTCCGACATCTACGTGTACAACGACGACCAGGATACGATGCCCGTGGTGCACGCCGTCTATCCTGACCTGTATTCGGCGTCGCTGACTTCATATGACATCACGCCGCAGGCCATCGGGATTTTTGCGGAACATTACGGCGAATATCCGTTCGTGGCTGAGAAATACGGTCACGCCAATTTTGAGTGGGGCGGGGCCATGGAGCACCAGACCATGACGTCGATGGTCGGCTCGTCGTTCGGCCTCTCGGAGCGGGTCATAGTCCACGAACTGTCCCACCAATGGTGGGGGGACATGGTCACGTGCGAATCCTGGGCCGATATCTGGCTCAACGAAGGCTGGGCGTCGTACTCGGAGGCCCTGTACTACCTCGAATTGGACGGCTGGGAGCACTACCACGCTTACATGGACAGTATGGCCTACTGGGGAAGCGGGACGGTCTACTGTGACGACACGACCAACGTGTGGCGGATTTTCAACGGCGGACTCAGCTACGACAAGGGCGCCTGGGTGGTGCACATGCTCCGCGGTGTGCTCGGTGACTCACTCTTCTATGAAGGACTCGACGCCTACTACAACTCCGAGTACCAGTACGGCGCCCTGACCACGGAGAAATTCAAGAACCTCTGGGAGGAAGCGACTTCTCAGGAACTTGACTGGTTCTTCGACGAGTGGGTGTTCGGCCAGTACTACCCGCAGTACAGGTACCAGTACGCCTACCGCTGGGACGACATGGGCATATACGCCATCTACCTCTGGGTCTCCCAGGTCCAGACGACCCAGCCCCAGGTATTCACGATGCCCGTCGATTTCTTCATCGACTACGTCTCGAGACCCGATGACACTTTGACGTTCATGGTCGACCAGAGGGGACAGCTGTTCCGGTTCTACTCGCCGAGTACGGTAGCTAATGTCATCCTGGACCCGGCCGGCTGGATTCTCCAGAAAGCCTACGTACAGTCCTGGACGATGCATGTCATAACCTTCGACGCCGATCTCTCTGAAGGCCGGCAGTACGTCTCGTATAGCGATACTGTTTCCGTGATTGGCGGCTCAGGCAACTTCACGGTGACGATAACGGCCGGGGCGCTGCCCGACGGTCTCAGTATCGACAATACCGGCATTATCACCGGGGCGCCGACCGACACGGGCAGCTTCACGTTTACGGTTGACTTTGACGACAATGAGGAGTCCTTCAGGGACGACGCCCAGTTAACGATTCACGTGACGCCCACGGAACTGGTGCCCGGAGACGTCAATTTCCTTGACGCCCTTGTCGACGTCGGAGACCTCACATACCTGATCGTCTACCTGTTCATCAAGGGTCCGGAACCTCCGGTCCTGAACCAGGCCGATGTCAACACCGACTGCGTGATCGATATTGGTGACGTCACGTACCTGATTGCCTACCTGTTCATCGAGGGTGAAGACCCGCTGCCGGGGTGCGTCGATTAGGGCACCTGGCTTATCCATTGGCGTGTAATGCCCCTGCAGATGCGGGGGCATTTTTGCAGGTGGGCGCGACGCTCCGAGGGCAGGTTTTTGTTGCGCCGTCGCCGAAAAAGGGTATCATGGATTCGTAGTCGCCAGAGGGCGTCAGGCCGTACCAGCCAGCCGGATACCGATATGAGCGAACAGAAGAAGCCCAGGACGTTCCACATATCTACTTATGGCTGCCAGATGAATCTGGCGGATTCCTCGACGCTTGCCGCTGCCCTGGCCGCACGAGGATACAGGCGCGTGCCGCGAGAGGATGACGCCGACCTGATTATCCTTAACACCTGCTCGGTAAGACAGAAGGCCGAGGAGCGCGTGTTCGGCCGGCTGGCCGAATTGCAGGGGCTCAAGACCGGAAACGGAAACAGGAAGATCGCCGTGGTGGGCTGCATGGCCCAGCGGCTGGGTGCGGCGTTGATCGAAAAGCTCCCGCACGTTGACTACGTTCTCGGCACCGACCGCGAGTTTGAACTTCCCGACGTCATCGAGGGCGTCGAAGGGACCTCGCGGGTTATGACGGCCTTCGGCCATGAGAACATGGACGTCATCGAGCCGGTAAAGGAAACGCCGTACTCCGGGTTCGTCACCATTTCCCGAGGCTGTGACAATCACTGCAGCTACTGCATCGTCCCGTACGTGCGGGGGGAGGAGCGCGCGCACGGCGCTGACTACATCACCAGCGCCGTCAGAGAGATGGTCGACGAGGGCGTCGTTGAGGTCACTCTGCTGGGCCAGAACGTCAACAGCTACCGGTACGGCCACCTGGACTTCTCCGGACTGCTCCGGCGGGTACTCGGCGAGACCGGCATCGAGCGTCTGCGCTTCATGACGTCGCACCCCAGGGACCTGTCGCCGGAACTGGTCGACGTCATGGCCGACGAGCCGAGACTCATGCCCCACGTTCACCTGCCGCTGCAGTCAGGCAACGACCGGATACTCGAGAAAATGGGCCGGCGGTATTCAGTCGCGCGTTACCGGGAAATCATAGAGTATATCCGGGCAAAGCTGGACTACGCGGCCATAACGACCGACCTCATCGTCGGTTTCCCGACGGAGTCCGATGACGAGTACGAGGATACACTGGCCGCCGTCCGGGAGTTTCAGTTCGACACCGCTTTCATGTTCCGATATTCGCCGCGACCCGGTACGGAGGCGTCGGGCTTTCCTGACGACGTGGCGGAACCGGTCAAAATCAGCCGGTTGAACCGGCTGATCGCCCTGCAGCAGGCTATGTCGCGCCAGGTCAACCAGCGAGAGATCGGCCGGGTCCGGCATTCTCTGGTGGAGGGATACTCGCGACGAAGCCGTGACTATCTGCGGGCCCGCACCGAAGGGAATAAGACGGTGCTCTTCAAAACAGTCGCCGTGCCGGAGGGAACCGTCCTGCCCGTTCGTATAACGGCGGCGGATGCTTTCACGCTGCACGGCGAAATCGTGGAGCGGCAATGATGGCTGATCACCTGCCGTCCCTCCTGGCTCCCGTTCTGGTGCTCGCGCTCGTGTCGTTCCTGGCTTTCAGGCTCCGCTTCTTTTCCGCCGGGGACGTCGGCGGCCGGTATCCGTTTGTCTTCGGAAGCGTGTGTCTCCTGGTTGCCTCGGTGTGGCAGGCCGTCACGACGTTACCCGGGTATGCCGAATGGTTTGTACCCTCGGCGTACGGCGTGCTGACGCTTGCCCGGTTCGGGTTGACGGTAATCGGCCTGGTCCTGGGTACCGTCGCCCTGTCCCTGTACGCCGATTACTGGCAGACCAGGCGTGACGACATCGAGGACCGTGAAGGCAAGCTTTCCCTGCTTGAGAACCTTCAGCACGATGCCCGCCAGCCGTACCAGTTGCTCGAGCTTCTCAATATTTCTCTTAAGGAGCTTCTTTACCACTTTCCGGGGGGGGCCGGCGCGATGTTCCTGCTGAACCGCGTGCGGCGGCAGTTCGTGCTGGCCACGGAGTCGGGATTAACCAAGAATGAAATTGCGATGCTTGAGCACTACCCGCTCGGGCGCAATATGTTCAGTCAGGCCGTGGAGCTGGGTGACCCGCTCATCGGGGGAGGGTTTAATTTCATCGGTACCGACGGCCAGCCGATTGGGTCCCGGTTTAACTCCTGCCTGGCCTTACCGATGGTGTCCGGGAGGGAGAAAATCGGAGGCGTCCTTCTCTTTTCGGAAGAGAATGACTTCTTCGGAAAGACGGAGATCAAGTATCTCACGCCGGTGGTTGAATGGCTGGCGGAGAAGATTCACGCCGCTCGCCTGGCACGAGAGACGTCCGTGCTTCAGGGCGAGTTGGAGCGGCGTCGCACCGAACAGGCCTCACTGGCTGCTCGCATAGCCTCCTCGGCCCGGGCTCTCGTGGCTCCGGACGCGGTGGATGCCTATTGCCGCAGCGTTGTTCAGGTGGCCGGCTCCGAGTCGGTTCACCTCATCGGGCTGCAGCACGGCGCTCTGACCGTGTACGGGGGAAGCGAACCGCTGACGGATCTCACTGAGAATTACAGGACCGCCCTTCTGGAAGCCATTGACCGTGCCAAACCGCTGATCATCAATCAGGAAACGACCGGCGATTCCGGCCGGCCCGAAGTCATTCAGTCCAGTCTCATCTTCCCGTTCTCGGACGAGGGCGGCAGGGACGCCCTGCTGCTCAGGCGGGCAAGCTCCGCGTTCGCGGTCGACGACGAACAGCTGAAGCTGCTCGATTTCTTTGGCCGTCTCGGCTGCGCGGTTCTGAAGCAGGATAGCGCCAATCGGCTCAGCGTTACGCGCCGCAAGGGGTTTGAGGCCGTCTTGCAGTTGCTGAGAGTGGAGGCAAAGGCGGGTTCTTTCGAAAATGATCCGGGTTTCTTCATGCGCCATCTGGCACCCGTCATGCCGCCTTTCACTGCCGGTGTTACGCTTGGACGCGATGAGGACGGAGGCCTCAAGGTCCTGGACAGCCACGGCGTGGACGGATCCTTACTGTCCGAGTTCTACGTACTGCCGGGCGAGGGAGACCTTGGCCGTGCCGCCGCCGAGGGCGAGTGCCTTTTTGCCTTCGGACGAAAGGCGATAGCCGCGAAACTGGAGGCCTACGAGATCCATAACCGGAACGCGCTGCAACGGCTCATGGGCGAGCGCGGTCTGCCGTCGTTTATGGCCGCCTGCCCGGTGATACGTGCCGTGAAAGTAATCGGCGTCGTCGGGATGGTGGTTTTTGACATGGAGGAGGCCCAGCGCGGTGAATGGGAGCGTCTGCTGACGCTGGCGGTGAACCTGTACTCGCTCCGGCTGACCATGGCCGCTCTGCAAATTCAGCCCGAGCCCGCCGTTACGGAAGCGGGCGAGGTGGAGGTATCCGGTCTCATCGTCAATCAGTTGAACAACCACCTGTCTGCGGTTATAGGCAGCGCCGAATGGGCTTTGCAGAGGCCGGAGTTGTCAACGCAGACGCGTGAGCAACTCAGGGAGATCGTTGCCGAGGCGGAAAAAGCGGCTGCCTGCATCAAGCAGTCTCTGTCGAGCGCGCCCGAGCAGCCTTCCGGGGCGAAGGCGGCCGGTGATGCCGTCAGTCTGGACAGGACGATCAAGTCTGTCCTGGGTACAAGCCACATCTCGGGCAACCTGTACATGGCCGGCGGCCGTGCACGGGAGATTGACCTGAAACTCGGTTCGGCAGCCGAGTTTGATTTTCCGTCGGCGGCCATGAGGAACCTCTTTGAGAGTGTGCTGGATCGTTTTGGTTCTATCGCTGAGGACGACGACGTCATCTCGGTGGTGACGTATCGCGAGGGAGAGGCCGTGTACCTCGATGTATCCCGCCATCGCAAGAACTTTCCCCCGGTTGAGCCGGTCGCCGGATTTGCGCGCTATCAGCCCAGCGGAGAGGCCTTGCAGGCCCGACCCTCGGACGTGTTTCTTGAGCACGTTGCCCGGGAAGCCTGTTTCTACGCCGTGGATCGTAACAGCCCGGCTCCCGCCTATCTGTCCTTCCGGTTCCCCGTCAGGAGTCGGCTGGAGCCGACCGGGCCGGAGGTCGCGGACCGCTCGGTCAGGCTGCTGGCCATCGACGATCATTCCGTGATTCTTGATCTCTTATCAGCCATGGGGCAGTCGCTGGGCTATCGGGTGGATACCGCCCTGAGAGGTCAGCAGGGTGTACGGCTTGCCCATGAGAACGTCTACGACGTGGTGCTGACCGATTTAGCCATGCCCGATATGTCCGGCCTCGAGGTTGCCCGCCAGATTCACGCCCGGCATCCCCTGACCCCGATAATCCTGGTCACGGGCTGGGAAGCCAGCCTGGAGCGCGAGCAGCTGCAATCTGCCGGCATCTGTGAAGTCCTCTACAAACCCTTCAGGATCGAGCAGCTCACCGAGATCATCCAGGCGTCCGTCTCCGGCCGGGCCTGAAATCCGGCCCCCTTCGGCCCTCTTAAATCGTTGCGGCAGGATGCCGATAACTACAGGTAAACGGAGAGGAACCGCCGCCCATGACCAATCTTTCTATCGTCGAGCATATCCGGACCTCCGGCGATCTGCTGTCTTTGCCACAGGCCCTCTCGGAACTCCTCAGAGAGATGGAGCGGCCGGAGTTTTCATCGGAGACCCTGGCCAACATCATCCTGAAGGACCCGTGGCTGACCGGGCGCATTCTGAAACTGGCCAACTCGTCCTTCTACCACAGGTTCTCCGAAATTACGACGGTTCATCAGGCGGTTCAGCTTCTGGGCGTAACGACCGTCAAATGTCTCGCCCTGTCATCTTCCGTCTTCAACCCGGGCAAGATCGAGAAAGAGTCGGGCGTCGACGCCAGAGCCTATTTCTCGAGGATATTGACGGTTGCGGCGGCCTCCGAGAAGATCGCGGAGAGGACCGGCTACAAGGCTCCCGAAGAGGCCTTCATAGCCGGGCTGCTTCACGACATCGGCACCATGTTTTTCCTGCACCACTATCCCGATAAGTACCGGCTGGTGGTCTCAAGGCAGACGAAGGCCCGCAGCCTTCTGGACGCCGAGATCGAGATTTTTGGAATAAACCATTGTGACGTCGGGTTTCATCTGGCGACAAAGTGGGGTCTGCCGGAGCACCTCGTCAACGCCATCCTGGATCACCACACGCCGGGCAGGTTGGATGAGGAACCGCTCAAGAATGTCCTCCGGCTGGCTTCGCTGCTGTCGACGGACAATGTGAACGGCTACGGCGAGGATATTGAGGATCGGATCACCAGGGTCAAGCAGGTGGCCGGTTGCCTCTCGCTTTCGCAGGAAGACGTCGATGCCATTTCGATATCGCTGCTTTCCTGGACGGTCAGTGTGGCCGAATATCTCGGCGTTGACATCGGCAGCATCGAAGGCATGCTCACGCGGGCTAACCAGGAGATCTGGCAGACTTACCTGATGGTCGAGAATCTCTTCAAGGAGCGCCAGGAGTTGAGCCAGAAGCTGCTTAAGGAGGAGCGCGAGAAGGGTGCCATGGAGTCAAAGAACATCGCCATGGCCACGCTGTCGCACTATCTGAACAACGCCGCCATGGCCATTTACGGTCGGTCTCAGCTTTTGCGGATGCAGGCGACAAAGGGAGATGTCGACCAGCTTCTGGAGCAGCTCCAGGCATCGCTCAACGT
This sequence comes from Acidobacteriota bacterium, assembly GCA_035529075.1. NCBI lineage: Bacteria > Pseudomonadati > Acidobacteriota > Acidobacteriota bacterium. The sequence continues at coordinate 487,833 of DATKXK010000014.1, forward strand.
AGTCGACCGTTCCGTCCACAGGATTGTGGCCGTCCTGGCGGAGATCCGAGAGATTTCACCCATCGACCAGATCGAGTTCCTCAACACCTCACAGGCTCTGAACATAGACGACCGAATCGAGAAGCGCCTGGTCAAAATGCGGAACGAATCCGACCTGGTGCTTCCCGAGGAGGCGGGATTTCTCTCCGACTGACGGCCGTCGCAGGTTGACCGGCCACACCCGATTGCGTACCATAGCCTCATGCTCAGATATCTCACTGCCGGAGAATCTCACGGCCCGCAGCTTACGGCGGTTATCGACGGTCTGCCGGCCGGCCTTACAGTCAGCATAGATAAAATCAACCACCAGCTTGCCCGCCGCCAGACGGGATACGGGCGCGGCGGCCGCATGGACATCGAACGGGACCAGGCACGCATCCTCTCAGGCGTAAGGGGCGGCCTGACGCTGGGAGGGCCGATTACTCTCGTTATCGCTAATCGCGATTGGGAGAACTGGAGCCGAATCATGGATCCGCTTCAGCCGGTTCCGGATGAGCTCGATTCAGGGGAGCGCCGCCCTGCCGGCGAAACCAGCCGTCCCCGGCCCGGTCATGCTGATCTGCCCGGCGGCATAAAGTGGAACCACCATGACCTTCGCAACGTCCTCGAGCGCGCTTCGGCCCGGGAAACGGCCGCCCGGGTCGCCATAGGCTCGCTGGCCCGCCAACTCTTGGAACAATTCGACATTCGGTTTGCCTCGCACGTGGTTGCTATCGGCGGGGCGTCTGTGGCTAAACAGTACGATGTTACCGACCTCGATCAGATAACGGAACTTGCCGAGGCCTCGAAGGTCCGCTGTATTGATAAAGCCGCTGAATCGGCCATGGTAGCCGAGATCGATGCCGCCGCGAAGGACGGGGATTCAGTCGGGGGCGTCGTGGAATTGATTGTGCGGGGCATCCCCGTCGGGCTGGGCGGCATGTCCCAATGGGACCAGCGTCTGGACGGACGGCTGGCCGGAACGCTGATGTCCATACCTTCCGTCAAGGCGGTTGAAATCGGACTTGGTTTCGAGGCTTCCGGGCGGCGCGGCTCGCAGGTTCATGACCCCATCTACTACGACGCCCGTTCTTATCCGACGCGAAAGGGTTTTCATCGCACGTCGAACCATGCCGGGGGTCTGGAAGGCGGCATAACAAACGGGGAGGACGTCGTCGTCCGGATCGCCGCCAAACCGATTTCCACGCTGAATCGTCCGCTGGACTCGGTGGACGTCAAAAGCAAGGATCCGGTTCAGGCTATGGTCGAGCGAGCCGACCATTGCGTCGTTCCGGCGCTGGCCGTGATCGCTGAAGCGGCAGCAGCACTTGTCCTGGCTGATGCCTTCCTCGAGAAGTTCGGCTCGGACAACCTCGCGGAAACACGCCGGAACTACGATTCGTTTCTCGCTGCTGAATACTGACCTCCAGACGCATCCGCAGCGTTGCAGGTGCGAAGTCCAACTGACAAAAGTAGTTGCGCCGGCCGGCCGGGGGGCGGTACCATTACCCAAGCGAAGGAGATGCCATGAAATATATATTTGGTACTGATACGTTGCAAAACACGGCCGCGCAGACGGTCGTATGCTTCGTTCCACGTTTTGAGAAAATCTCGGAGCGGACTCTCAGGCTCATTGACGGGGCCACCGAGGGCGCCGTCGCGACCTTGCTCGAGTCAGAGGAGTTCACCGGCGGCGTGGGGGAGATGGTGACGCTGTACCGACCGGCCGGGTTCAAGGCGGAGCGCCTGCTTCTGCTCGGGACGGGCGAGAGCCGCAACCGTACGCCGGACACCTACAGGCGTGCTATGGGGGAAGCATCTCGCGCCAAAAGCGTGACCAGTTCGCAGTCGGTGGCCGTGCATCTCGGCCACGTGAGCAACAGCGCCGTTTATCAGGCGGTAATCGAAGGCTACCTGCTGGGTTCGTACAAGCTGCTGGAGTACAAGACTGACGAAAACCTGAAAAACAAAACCGGCCCGGACCAAATCCTGTTTGCAGTCGAAGAAAAGAAGAACTTCCCGAAGTTGAAACAGGCGGTTGGCAGAGGGGCGACTATAGCGGAAGGCCAACTGCTCGTCCGTGAGCTTGCCCTGACGCCGTCGAACCGCCTGACACCGCAAGTCTACGCCGACAGGGTGCGACAACTGTGCAGAAAGCACCAGGTAAGCTGTCGAGTGCTCGATGAGAAGGCCATAAGTGCCGAGAGAATGGAGGCCCTGCTGGCCGTGGCTAGGGGCTCCGCCGAGCCGCCGCGCTTCATGGTCGTTGAATACAAGGGAGGGCCAGCCGGACAGAAACCGATCGTGCTGGTAGGCAAGGGCGTGACGTTCGATGCCGGCGGCATATCGCTGAAGCCGGCGCTTAATATGCACGAGATGAAGCAGGATATGACCGGCTCGGCCGTTGTTCTGGCCGCGGTGCTTACTGCCTCCCGCCTTCGGATCCCGCGCAATATCGTCGCTCTAATGCCGGCTACTGAAAACATGCCCTCGGGCACCGCCACCAGGCCGGGCGATATCGTGAAATCGCGCAAGGGCAAAACCATCGAGATCATCAACACCGACTCTGAGGGCCGGCTGATCCTCGCCGACGCTCTCGATTACGCGAACAAGTTCAGTCCGCAGGCCGTGATCGATGTCGCTACCCTTACCGGGGCGGCGCTGATTGTCCTGGGCTACGCCGGCGCTCCGATAATGAGCAACAACAGGAAACTGGCCGACCAGCTCAGAGCGGCCGCCGATGCCACCTCCGAGCGGGTCTGGGAAATGCCCATCTGGGACGATCATCGGGAGCAGATGAAGTCGACCATGGCCGATCTGGTCAATTCCGGCGGTCGACCGGGCAGCACGCTCACGGCAGGGGCCTTCCTGGAGAATTTTATCGGCGACTGGCCCTGGGCGCACGTCGATATCGCGAGCGTGGATAACGAGCCCAAGGGCAAACCTTACACGCCCAGGGGAGCTACCGGGTTCGGTCTTCGTCTGCTGATCGAGCTTCTCTCACGGTGGAAAAAGGTCTGACCCGCCGAGGGCGGGCGCAGTGATCGAACAAGGGCCGGACAGCAAGCTGTCCGGCCCTTGATTCATACCGATGTTCTCACTATCACTTTGCCGGACCATGTGACCAGGCCGGAGCGGAGTCAAGTCCCGGGCCGGATATTCGTCTGGCGCCGCTGCCTGTGATGTCGCAAATCCAGATCGACCCGTCGGTGGTGGAGAAAGTCAGCCACTTGGAATCGGGAGAAAACGACGCGGCGAACGTGTTCAGGTACGTGCCGGGCGGCGGCTCGAAGACGAGGTAACTGCTCGACAGATCAGCCGTGGTAAGGAAAAGACCCGGCTCGGTCATGCTGTTGTTGACATAGGCGATCCATTTGGAATCGGGCGACCAGGCCGGGCTGTAGGCATCCGGCAGTTTCTTGGACTGGACCCTGACCGAGTCAAGCGGAGCCATGAACTGGTCTCGGCGAAGTACGGCTATGCCGTGCGGTTTTTCGTTGTAGAAGTGAACGAACGCGATGTCACCGTTGGCGTTCATGGACGGTGCCATGAAAAACTCCGGCATCATCTGCCAGTCCTTGCGGAGGATTTCCACGTTGCCGGATTCGGGATCCAGAAGACAGATCTGGTAGTTGGGGTAGCCCGCGTTCACCATGTTCGCGTTCATGTCGCGCGTTAGAATGATGCGGTCGTTGACCGTCCACTCCGGGTTGCGGCTGCCCAGTTCGTCGGTCAGACGAGTCCACCAGTTGGCCCGTCCCGCGTCCGCCGAGTCAAGGTAGGCCAGAAACAGGTCGTAGACCTTGTGGAACCCTCCCTCGCCGACGGCGGGGCTCTGGAAATTGACCTTCCCGGAGCGAGTAAAAACGATCCGGCGGGCATCCAGTGACCAGCTCAGCCGCCCCTCGGCGTTGGTGGCCTCGCAGACCATCATCTGGCTCTGCCCGCGGGCGTCCATAACCCAGATGTTCTTGTTCCGGATGAACGCAATTCGCCCGGTCGGTTCCTTGATGGTGCCGGCCGCCTCGGCAGTCAGTTTTTCCGCGCCGGAAACTGCCCCTCCGGGCCACAAGACAAGCGCCAGCAGCAGTATAGAAATCCAGCGTGTGCAGGTCATGTGCTTCAAGGTACAAGTATCTCCATGTGGTTAACGTTTATTCTTGCCCAAGATAGGGCCGGAAACCGTAAAGTCAACCCAGGAGGACTCTTGCGGACGCCTGCTACCAACTCAGGAACCGTTTTACTTCGAGTCTGGCACGAATACCCGACAGATTCAGGTCAACCCGGCCGTCCTCAGTGCGGTCATAGCTGACCACTACCTCCTGGTCTGCTGCATTATACCACGCAACGTTACTAAAGTTCAGATAGAGGTAGCTCAGATCAACCGCCGCGACCAGCCCCCAGAGGCTTATAGGGTATTCCAGACCGACGTTCATCGTAAGGCCGGGAGCCGTCCCCTGGTAGGTAGTGTTGGTATTGGCGGGCTGAGATGTAGCCAGGTTGAGATTCTCATACTCGGGCCAGATATCCCATTTGACGATGTAAAACCCGACTCTGCCGCCGGCTCTCAGGGCCAACCCGGTCAGATGGTCCCTGGCCGACGGGTGGTTATAAAAATAGTAGTCAAAACCGGTGCAGGCACCATACACCTGGATCTCCGTGCTGGGATCAGTTACGATCATCGCGCCCCCGGCTGGCGGACTGTAGATAAAAGAACCGTCCAGCTGCTCTCCCAGTTTGAGCCAGTATTCACCGCCCAGTGACCAGGCCAGCCGCTCCTTGAAAACGATGCCGAATTCGGCGCCAAAGGAGTAAGCCTGCTTGACCCACGACAGCTCGCCGCCCGTGATATAGGCCGACTCGAGGATAGCAAAGTCATTGTAATCATTGTGTCGGTTGATGCGATTTACGCCGAAATGGGCTGACACCCAGCCCAGTCTCATGACCTGCGTTTTCTCCATGCGCTGAAGGTACCGGTTGACGACGTCCTGTTCGGTCTCCTGGGCTATTACGGTCGGGCTGACGGCCAAGGAGAAGGCCAGGACGCCTGCAAGTGCTTTTGTGAACTGCATCTTTCCTCCCGATTCGCTTGTATTTCTATTCGTCTCCTTTATCGGTCTGGACGGGTTTTTTCTTGATGCGGAGGGGTTGAAATGACTCCGGCGGGGCATAAAAAAGGGCGGGGTTTTCACCCCGCCCGGTTCAGCATCATCTTGACGTATCAGGGCTTGGTGGCAAACATGCTGTAGTCCATCGAAGCCATCTGCCGGTAAAGGTTCCAGCGGCGATCACAGTCAGACTGACCCAACTTGATCAGCATCTTTGCCCGCTCCGGATCCCTGCTCTTGAGGGTCCGATACCGGTTCTCGGTGTATGCATAATCTTGAAAGCTGATGCTCGGCTCCTTGCTGTCAAGCTGCAACGGGTTCTTCCCCTGGGCTATCAGATCGGGATTGAACCGGTACAGCGGCCAGTGACCGCACTTCGTGGCCATCTCGTCACGTGCCAGACCGTCGGACATATCGATTCCGTGAGCGATGCAATGGCAGTAGGAAATGATTATCGACGGACCCCGGAAGTGTTCCGCCTCGACCATGGCCTTGACGGTCTGGTTGTGGCTGGCGCCGATGGCGATCTGGGCGACGTACACGTTGCCGTAGGCCATCATCATCAACCCCAGGTCCTTTTTCGGCTGATCCTTACCCGCGGCCGCAAACTGAGCCGTGGAGCCCCGGGGCGTAGCCTTCGACATTTGTCCCCCGGTGTTGGAATACACCTCCGTATCCAGCACCAGGATGTTGATGTTCTTACCGGAAGCCATGACGTGGTCCAGACCACCGAAGCCGATATCGTAGGCCCAGCCGTCGCCGCCGATTGACCAGACCGACTTGTTGACAAGGAAGTTGGCAACGTTCTTCAGCGATTCCACCCGGTCGTTGGCGTCCATGGCATCCAGACTTTCCAGCAGGCGCGTGACCCGCCGGCGCTGGGTTTCGATGCTTTCCTGCGTCGTCTGGTCGGCGCCGGCCAGTTCCTCGTACATGTCAGGAACGAGTTCCTTGGTCAACGTCAATGCGTGATCCCGGAGTTTGTCAGCCGTGAGCCGCATGCCGAACCCGAATTCCGCGGCATCTTCAAAGAGCGAATTGGACCAGGCCGGTCCGAGACCGTCCGGTCGCTGACAGTACGGGGTGGTGGGAAGATTACCGCCGTAAATCGAACTGCAACCGGTGGCGTTGGCGCACAGCGCGCGGTCGCCGAACAGTTGCGTCATCAGCTTGACGTACGGAGTCTCGCCGCAACCGGCACAGGCGCCGGAGAACTCGAAAAGCGGCTTGACGAACTGCGAGCCCTTGGTCGTCTCCACGTTAAACAGCGAAGGGTCGGTCTCAGGCAGCACGTTGACGAAGAAATCCCAGTTCTGTCTCTCCTGCTCCCGGATCGGGATCTGGGGAGCCATGTTGATTGCCTTGAAATCGGTCTTCTGACCGTCTTCCTTTTTCACGGCCGGGCAGGATTTCACGCACTCCATGCAGCCGGTACAGTCCTCAGGGGCCACCTGCAACGAATACAGCCACCCCTCGAGCTGTTTGCCCTTCGCCTTGGTGTACTTGAACTCCGAGGGAGCCTCCTTTAAGTACTTGGAGTCAAACAACTTGGGCCTGATGGCGGCGTGCGGGCAGACTATCGAGCAGATATTGCACTGGATGCACAGGTCGGGCTCCCAGACCGGAATGTCGATCGCAATGTTCCGCTTTTCATACTGGGTCGTACCGGTCATGTACGTACCGTCGTCAGGGAAAGCCGATACCGGCAGCAGATGACCGCGCCCCGCGATAATCTCTGCCGTGACGTTGCGGACAAACTCCGGTGCGACGTCCGGGACGATCGGGGGGCGGGATTTCGTTGCGGTCACCTTTTGGGGATACTCGACCTTTCGGATCGATTCGACCGCGGCGTCGACGGCGGCGTGGTTCATAGCCACGACTTTCTCACCCTTGCTCCCGTACGTCTTTACGATCGCGTCCTTGATGGCTTTGATAGCCTGATCCTTCGGGAGAATCTCGGAGATGAGGAAGAAGGCCGTCTGCATAATCATGTTGATGCGGGCGCCCAGGCCAAGTTCCTTGGCCAGGCTAATGGCATCGATGACGTAGAGCTTCGCCTTCTTGGCGATAAGCTGTTCCTGCACTTCCCGGGGCAGGTGATCCCACACCTCGTCGGAGGAATAGGGCGAGTTCAGCAGAAACGTGCCGCCCTCGATCAGCTTCTCGACCATCTCGTATCGTTCAACGAAAGAGAAGTTGTGGCAGGCGACGAACTGCGCCTGTGTGATCAGGTACGGCTTGCGGATCTCATCCTTGCTGAACCTCACGTGCGACACCGTCACGGCTCCCGCCTTCTTGGAGTCGTAGACGAAATACCCCTGGGCGAAGAAATCCGTGTTCTCCCCGAGGATCTTGATCGAGTTCTTGTTGGCCCCGACGGTTCCGTCAGCCCCAAGACCGAAGAACATCCCTCGGAAGTTGTCTCCCTCAAGGTCAAACGACATGTCGAAGTCAAGGGAGGTGGACGTCACGTCGTCCCTGATCCCGGCCGTGAAGTGGTTCTTCGGCTCTTTTTGCTTAAGGTTGTCGAAGACCGACTTAGCCATCGGCGGATTGAACTCGGCGGAACCGAGACCGTAGCGTCCCCCGACTACCAGGGGGTGTTCCTTGAAGGGCGCCACGCCCTTGTCGAGGGCCTCCCTGATGGCGGCCTGAACGTCGACATAGAGCGGTTCGCCGACCGAACCGGGCTCCTTGGTGCGATCCAGAACGGCAATCCGCTTGACCGTGGCGGGAAGAGCCCCGGCCAGCGCCTCCATGGAGAACGGTCGGTACATGCGGACCTTGATAAGGCCGACTTTCTCGCCGTGCTCGACGAGGTGGTCGACGGTTTCATGCGCCGCTTCCGCGCCGGTGCCCATGAGGATGATAATATGCTCAGCCTTCGGATGCCCGAAGTAGTCGAAGAGGTGATACTGCCGGCCCACGATCGAGGCGAACCGGTCCATAGCCTCCTGCATGTGCTTGGGGGCCGCCACGTAGTACCGGTTGACGGTCTCGCGCCCCTGGAAAAAGACGTCCGGGTTCTGGGAACTTCCCTTGAGCGTCGGATGGTCGGGGGACAGGGCACGCCTTCGTTGTGCCGTAATCAGTTTCGTGTCCAGCATCGCCCGCATGTCATCGTACGTGATCTCTTCAACCTTCTGAACCTCGTGCGACGTCCGGAAGCCGTCGAAGAAATGCACGAAGGGTACCCGGCTGGCCAGCGATGCCGCCTGCGTGATAATGGCGAAATCCATGACCTCCTGGACCGAGCCGGACGCCATCAGGCCGAAACCGGTCGTCCGGGTGGCCATGACGTCCGAGTGATCGCCGAAAATGGACAGGGCATGGGTGGCCACCGCCCGCGCTGAGACGTGGAACACCGTCGGGGTCATCTCGCCGGCGATCTTGAACATGTTGGGGATCATCAGAAGAAGTCCCTGCGAGGCGGTAAAGGTGGTGGTCAGGGCACCCGCCGTGACCGCCCCGTGAACCGCTCCGGAGGCTCCACCCTCGGACTGCAACTCGACCACGATCGGGATCGTGCCCCAGATGTTCGTTTCACCGGCGGCCGATTTGGCATCGGCCATCTCCCCCATATTGGACGAGGGCGTGATCGGGTAAATGGCGATCACCTCGTTGGTGGCGTGAGCCACATACGCGGCCGCGGTGTTACCATCGATGGTCACCATGCGTCGTTTGCGAGCACTGACGCCGCTTCTCTTTATTCCTCGGGCAGCTTCAACGGGCATATCTGAACTCCTACGATCGAAAAGTAAGTATACAACAGCGGAACGTACCAGTAAGATCACTCTGACTTGGACAGCGTTATCCTGCTCTGTCCCTGGTATTTTCCTTTCTTATCCTTATACGAAACCTGGCACGGCTCCGAGGCCTCCAGGAAGATCAATTGCGCGATTCCCTCATTGGCGTATATGCGCACCGGCACGGGGGCCGTATTGGAAAGCGATATGGTCGCGTAGCCCTCCCACTCCGGCTCGAAGGGTGTCACATTGACGATAACCCCGGATCGCGCGTACGTGGACTTGCCCAGGCAGATCGTGATTACGCCGCGCGGGAGCTTGAAGTACTCGTGGGACCGGCCCAGCACGAATGAATTGGCGGGAATCAGAATGGAGTCGGCCCTGACGTCCCTGAAGTGCCCGCCCGTGTCATCCTTCGGATCGATCTCGGTAAGGCCGGCCGGGTCGAAGACCTTGAATTCGTCCGCCAGGCTGATATCATACCCGTACGACGACACCCCGAAGCTGATCCCGCTGCGGACCTGTGCTTCGGCAAACGGCTTTATCATGTCATGGCCGCGGGCCATGCTGATTATCCAGCGATCCGATTTGACAGCCATCGTTCCTATCTCCTCCGGTGCGGCACTCCAAGCTGCTAAGATAAGCTATCATCCGCCGATTGTAAACCGTATCGCGGCGAGGTGGGCACTGTCTCCAGTCAGTCCAAAACCGACCTCGCCTTGTGCCAGCGGAGCAGATCGGCCAGCGTGTGCTTCTCGAAGACGGCTACCAGCTGATTCTCGGCGAGGACAAGAAGTTCCCGAAGGGCACAGAAACCATTGGTCAGGTTCTTGTCACACTCATCGATGTCTTCGACGCACTTCATGAGATGATACGGACCCTGGATGGTCTCCAGAACCTCTTTTATCGTGATATTCTGGGGATCCCTCGCAAGCGTAAAGCCCCCGCGTACGCCGCGATGAGATCGCACAATACCCGATTTAGAGAGTGACTGGAAGATCTTAGCCAGGAACTTCTCCGGGATTTCCTGGGCTGCGGAAATCTCCGAGAGAGGCGTAATGATCGACCTGTCTCTGTCAGAGAGATACAGGACGCCGAAAACGCCATACGCCTCAGCCTTGGTTAACTGCATGGCACCCTCCCATATTGTCATCTGCAACCACTCGCATGAGCGGCTCTGGGGCAACAAGAAACAAAACCGGTTGTTTTTATCTTGTATGACCCTGCTAAGCATAATACGGTAAAATAGACCATTCTGTCAATAAAAATCTGGTTATTTTTTTCACAAGTTAGCTAGCGCTCACAATCGTCCAAGCCACTGCGCGGTGGACTTTTTCGCTTTCGAACGGGGCCAGGTTTTTGTATAGAATACACTAAATCACGTGACAGGAGACAAGCCAATGGCACAGGAGAAGGGCAGGGGGTTGCTCGTCGTATACACGGGTGATGGCAAGGGCAAGACCACAGCTGCTCTGGGTATGTGCGTGCGGGCAGTCGGTTACGACTGGTCCATCTGCCTTATACAGTTTGTCAAGGGCAGTTGGAAGTACGGCGAACTGAAGGGACTCAGGCTGCTGGAACCGAACGTCGAACTGCACGTCATCGGAGAAGGCTTTGTAGGTATCGTCGATGATACCAAGGAGTTCGAAGAGCACCGCGCCGCCGCCCAGCGGGGAGTACAACTGGCGTTGGAGAAGCTGCGCACCGGCACGTATCAACTGGTCATCCTCGACGAACTAAACGTGGCTCAGAGCCTCGGTCTTGTCTCCAGGGAACAGGTCGAAGAGATCCTCTCCGCACGAGGGGAAAAGCAGCACCTTGTCATTACGGGTCGCGGAGCCGCCGAATGGCTCACCGACCGGGCCGATCTGGTGACGGAGATGAGAGAGGTGAAACATCCCTTCCGCAAGGGCATCCTGGCCCAGAAAGGAATCGACTGGTAGGCGCTGAGATTGACCCGAAAGGTCAACGATCTCTTGATATCCGATCGGTTTTTGATATAATGGATGCTGATAGTCGGGTACCGGAACGGTTCCTGAGGCTTCGCCTCACGGACCGACGATGCCGGGTGCCTGACCGCGGGAACGTCTTTACTTACAGGAAGCTGGGAAATGGCTGAAGAAAAGCAGTATGAGGTAGTAATTGTGGGGGGCGGCCCGGGCGGACTATGCGCCGGACTGTACTGCTCACGGGCGCGCCGGAAAACCATATGCCTGGAGAAGTACCTGCCCGGCGGACAGATAGCCATTACCGGTGAGGTCGAGGATTACCTCGGGTTTGAGCAGATTGCGGGCGCCGACCTGGCCATGAAATTCAGTGAGCACGCCAAGAAATTCGGCCTCGAGATTGCCATGGAAGAGGTGGTTGAGTTGTATCTCGACGGGGATGAGCGCGTAGCCCGCTGCGCCTCGGGCAACGTTTACAGGGGCAAGGCTGCGATCGTGTCGACCGGGGGTTCCCCGGTCAAGCTGGGTGTCCCCGGCGAGGAAGAATACAGCGGCAAAGGCGTATCCTATTGTGCCATCTGCGACGGCGCGTTCTTCAGGGATCAGGTGATAGCAGTGGTCGGCGGCGGCGATGCCGCAGTCGAGGAAGGGACGTTTCTGACCAAGTTCGCCTCCAAAGTCATTATCATCCACCGGCGGGACCAGTTGCGCGCCCAGAAGATCATCCAGCAGCGGGCGTTCGACAATCCCGGCGTACAGTTGATCTGGGATACCATAGTCGAATCGGTAAACGGGGACGGCAAGCGAGTCACACATCTCTCGCTCAGGAACGTCAAGACGCAGGAGACGTCCAGGCTCGAGGTGGGGGCCGTCTTCCCGTATCTGGGTTTCCGGCCCAATTCGAACATCATCCGAGGTGATCTCCGAAAGGACTCCGGGGGATACATCCTGACCAACGATCGCATGGAGACCTCTATCAGGGGGATATTCGCGTGCGGCGATGTTCGTGCGCAACTGGTCCGGCAGGTGACAAACGCGGTGGGCGACGGCACCACGGCGGCGGTGGCCGCAGAGAAATACATCGAAGACCTGGAGGACAAGCACCGCAGCCGGGCTTGAGCGGGCAATTTGGCCGAACGAGCAGCCGGCGGCGGGACAACCGCAGGGGCTTCGTCGTCGAACGGGGGCAATCGAAGCTACTTTTTACTTGCCATCAGGGTGGGTCAAAGGTATATTCGCCGGTTGATTTTTTCAGCAAAAAGGCCCGTAATTGATTAACAGCTATAATCTTAACTGGAGACAGGACTGATGAATGTAGGTCTTCTGTCGGTTATAATCGGCCTGGTCGGGTTACTGTTCGCTCTGGCGCTATTCGCCTGGATAAGAAGGAAACCGGCCGGCACTGACCTCATGAAAGAAATCTCGCACGTTATTCACGACGGGGCCATGGTATTTCTCAAGCGGGAGTATTCCATCCTCGCCATATTTGTTGTCGTCGTGTTCGGCCTTCTTGCCTGGAGGATTCAGCCACAGACGGCGCTCGCGTTTCTCGGAGGTGCGGCCTGCTCCATGCTGGCCGGGTTCCTGGGCATGAAGGCGGCCACCCGGGCCAACGTTCGCACCACTGCGGCCGCCCGGGACTACGGTCAGTCTTCGGCTCTGGCCGTGGCGTTCTCCGGCGGTGCCGTCATGGGTATGTCGGTGGCCTCGCTCGGTCTGATCGGGGTCGGTATCGTCTTTTACTTTTTCGGCGACAACCCGGAGCACGCGGCCGCGATTAACGGTTTCGCCATGGGAGCCTCGAGTATCGCCCTGTTTGCCCGCGTAGGCGGTGGTATCTTTACGAAGGCGGCCGATGTCGGTGCCGACCTGGTAGGCAAGATCGAGGCCGGCATTCCGGAGGATGATCCCCGTAATCCGGCCGTGATTGCGGATAACGTGGGTGATAACGTGGGCGATACGGCCGGGATGGGGGCCGACCTGTTTGAATCCTATGTCGGGTCGGTCGTTGCCACCATCGCTATTGCAGCCACGTCGTCGTCAGGGCTGGTAGTCGGCAGTCGGCTGGAATACATGCAACTGCCGTTGCTGATTGTGGCTTTCGGCGCCCTGGCGTCGATGCTGGGCGTGCTCTCCGTTCATCTGCTCTCACGGCTGAACCCGGCGGCGGTACTTCGGCTGGTTACGTACGTCGGTGCCGTGGTAATGCTGATAGCCGCGTGGGTGATCATAGATACCATGAACCTGGATCACAAGGTATTCTGGGCGATCCTGGCCGGGAATCTGGCGGGCATTGCACTGGGCCTCCTGGTAGAGTACTACACGGCCGCCGGGCCGATTCGCAGAATTGCCGAGTCATCTTGCACGGGTTCGGCGACCAACATAATCTCGGGCCTGGCCGTCGGCATGCAGTCGGTTGCCCTGCCGATCATAGTTATTTGTATCGCTATCTTTACGGGCTTTCAGTTTGCCGGCCTGTATGGTATCGGCATAGCCGGGGTGGGTATGCTGGCCACTATCGGGGTGACCATGTCAGTAGACGCGTACGGGCCGATCGCCGACAATGCCGGCGGGATATCTGAAATGTCCGGCCTGGGCCCCCGTGTTCGCAAGATCACCGACCGGCTCGACGCACTCGGGAACACCACGGCCGCTATCGGCAAAGGCTTTGCCATCGGCTCAGCCGCGCTGACCGCGCTGGCTCTGTTCTCGGCCTACTCCGCGGCCGTCGGTCTGGAGAGCATTAACATTCTCAGTCCCAGGGTCGTGATCGGTTTCTTCATAGGCGGCATGCTGCCATTTTTTGTGGCTGCCCTTACCCTGACGGCGGTTGGTCGGGCGGCGTCAAAAATGGTTGAGGAAGTGCGCCGGCAGTTCCGTGAGATTAGCGGCCTGATGGAAGGCAAGGCCAAGCCGGATACCGCCCGCTGTGTCGATATCGCCACTCGCGGCGCGCTCCAGCAAATGGTGCTGCCGGGCCTGACGGCTATCCTGGCGCCCCTGGTTGTCGGCTTCCTGCTGCAAAAGGAAGGGCTGGGCGGTATGCTGGCCGGGGCCACCATGTCCGGCGTCATGCTCGCTCTGATGATGGCCAATGCGGGCGGAGCCTGGGACAACGCCAAGAAATTCATAGAAAGCGGTGCGCACGGTGGCAAAGGGTCCGACGCGCACAAAGCCGCCGTCGTCGGAGACACCGTGGGTGATCCGTTCAAGGACACCTCCGGGCCGTCGATGAACATCCTCATCAAATTAATGGCCATAGTTTCGCTGGTAGTCGGCTCGGCACTGTTCGGGTGATCGCAGGTGGCTCAAGACGTGAGGAGTGTCCGGCCGGGTCGGTGATTGGCCCCCGTTTTTTCCGTGAATATCTCTCCGTATTCTGGGTAAATTGAGAAACGACGGCAGCGCTATTTTTAGAAACTTTCTTTAGAAGTCATCGTTAAGTGTGATTATGGAGGAACAGGACATGGCTGAAGTAGACCAGGCCAGGCAGGGGTCGCCGCAGACGACCGGCCAGGGGCTGTCATTCAAGGGGCTTTACGAGGTGTTCACGGCACCGGGGGCGTTATTCGCAAAGCTGAAAGAACAGCCGCGGATACTCGTTCCTTATATAGTGTACGCCATCGTGGTGGCTGCGTTCTTTTACGCCACGGCTGACATCATTGTCCGCATGCAGATGCAGGCTATTCAGGAACGAACGCAGAACCTGCCGCCGGGCGCGCTGAACGCCGGCACGATGAAGTTGTTCGCGATGCTGGGCGGAATCGTTTTCCTGCTGGCTCCGCTGGTTGCCTCGGCTCTGGCCGTTTTTTTCGGTAATTTCATCATGGGCGGCAAGGCGAGATTCAAGCAACTGCTTTCGGTCATGCTGTACGGTGAAATCGTCTATGCACTGGGGATGATTGTGACCCTGCCCATGATTCTTGCCAAGGACAGCATGCTCGTATCACTCTCGCTGGGAGTTCTCGTGCCCAACCCGGGACCGCAGAATCTGTTGTACGTGGCGCTCTCCAAAATCGGTGTCTTTAACATTTGGGAAATCATCGTTGTCGGCATCGGGTTGACAGCCGTCTACGGCTTTTCTCGCAACAAAGGTTACCTGTTGTCGGTCCTATCGATGGGTATGCTTAGCATTCTCAACATCCTTTCCGTGGTGATAGGTCAGGCGTTCAGTTGAAGGAGAAATTGATGAAGTCCGTGCTCAGAATTGTATGTACCGTAGCCGCTGTCATATCTCTGACCGTCGAAGCAATTCCTGCGGCTGAATTGTCACTGAATGACTGCGTTGAATTGGCGCTGAGGAACCGGGCCTCGATCATTGCCGCCCTCGGCAATGAGAAGGTGGCCGCGGCCGACAAGCGAGCCGCACTGGGAGCATTCATGCCAAGGCTCGGCGCCCGGTACAGTTACGGCAAATCCAGAGATACTGACATCAAGGCGGACCGCAGTATCACCACGTCCTATGCTGACTCGGTTTTCTCGGTGGAGGGGTATCGGAGAGACGGTACGGTAGATACGGTCGACGTTCTCGTTCCCTTTCCCGAGGCCTCGGTCATACGCGAATTCGAGTTTTCCGACATTGACGGTACGAGCAAGAACCTGAGTCTCTCGGCCGATATGTCCCTGTTCGATCCGGCCAGCTGGTTTAGTTATGCCGCCGCACGGGCCAATCATGCCAGCGCGCGCCTGAATGTCCTGGCCTCGGAACAGGATATGATCTACGCCGTGAAAATCTCCTATTTCGCCTACCTCGCCTCGGTCGAGAACGTATCGGTGCAGGAGGAGGCGGCCAAGCGGGCCGAGGAACAACTCAAGCTGATCGAGTCCCGATTCGAACTGGGGTCAGCCTCGAAGTCGGACGTGCTGAAGCAGAAAGTGCAGTTCGGCAATGATCGGCTGGCCCTGCTGCGGGCTCAGAATGCGGTTACGAACTCTATGGCCTCGCTCGCCTATACCATCGGCGTGGATCCCCGCCAGGACTGGCAGTTCTCCACCACGTACGACAGCCGGGAGTTTGGCGGCACGCTCGACGAAGCGATTGCGTTCGGCCTGAGGCACAAACCCAGCCTGCTGGCCGCCGAGAAGGGCGTCGACGCTGCCAAGAGCTGGCTGAGGGCGGCCCGCATGGACTACCTGCCGACGGTTTCCGGCTATGCCAGCCTGAATCTCTCGGACGGCACACGCGGTGACACGGTGGCTTATAATCAGTCGTCGCAAAGCAGAACAATCGGGTTCTCCGTCTCGTATAATATATTTGACGGCTTTATTCGTGAGAACCGCGTGACGCAGTCGAAGGTGGCTGTGAATGACCGCAAGGCGGCGTTCGCTGACGCGCGCAATCAGGCGGTCGCCGCTATCAAGACTGCTTATCTCGATATCGAGCAGTTGCGTGAGCAGAAGAAAGTTTCCGATGAAAACGTGGCAGCAGCCGATGAGGACCTGAAAATCACACAGGAGAAGTACAGGCTGGGGGCGGCAACTATTCTCGATCTTCTGGACGCCCAGGTGTCGCTCAAGACGGCCCAGGTCGAGCTGATCCGGTCCGGTTTTGACCTGAACCTGGCCAGCGCCAGGCTGGAAAACGCGATGGGGAAAATGTAATACTCTCAGTATATCAGGAACGGGTGAGGCACAGAATGAGCAAGAAAAGAAAAATGAGTTTGATTATCGCTGCCGCCGTCGTTGTGGTGGTCATCGTTATTCTGAACATGACGGCTGACACCAGCAGTGCGGTTAAGGTGACCGCGGCCACTGTCGAGCCTGGCGAACTCGTTGAGATAGTCTCGGCATCCGGCAGGATTCAACCCAGAACGAAGGTTGACATCACCTCCGAGGTCACGGGCGAGATAATCAACCTGCTGGTGCGCGAAGGCCAGCGGGTGGAGACCGGCCAGCCGCTCGTCGTGCTCGACACCGTTCAACTCCGATCCGACGTCGACCAGGCGAGGTTTGCCGTAGAGGAGACCAAGGCCCGGTCGGAGGGTGCCAAGTCGACGCTGAACCAGGCCGAAGAGGAGTTCAACCGGCTTCAGCGCCTTTGGGACCAGAACATGACGTCGGAAACGCTGTACAAGGCTTCCATGTACGCGCACGAGAATGCCAAGTCGGCGGCGGATGCGGCAGGGGCGATGGCGGCGCAGGCACGGTCCCGCTATGAGAAGCAGCTTGACTACCTGGAAAAGGCCAAGATTGTCGCTCCGATGCCCGGTATTGTCACTTTTCTCGACTGTGAGGTAGGCGAAATCGCACCGGCCCAGACGGCCTTCACGCAGGGCAAAACGCTCATGACCATCGCTGACCTGAGCGTATTCGAAGTCGAGGTCGAGGTTGATGAAACCGAAATCAACAAGGTTGATCTGGGCCAGTCCGTGGAGATCGAGGTGGACGCCTTCCCGGACACCACCTTCGGCGGCGAAGTGATAGAGATCGGCAACACCGCCATAACTCAGGGGCTCGGCACTCAGGACCAGTCGACCAATTTCAGAGTCAAAGTCGTTTTTCAGGATAGGGACGTGAAGATTCGTCCCGGTATGTCCGCCACGGTTGACATCACGACGGCCAAGCGCGAGGGCGTGCTGAGCGTGCCGTTTGCCTCCGTCGTAATTCGCTCGTTTGACCTGGATTCCCTGGAGGCCGCCAGGGCGGCCGAAGATCAGGGCGAAGAAACTTCCACTGAAGCCGTTCAGGCGGCCGAGACGACCGAGGAGGATGTGGATGTCCCGGACACGGCCAAGAAGGAGGTTAAACGGGAAGAGCTCAAGGGCGTCTTCCTTATAAAGGATGGCAAAGCCCGCTTCGTGAGAGTCGAGACCGGCGTGGCCGACCAGAAGAATGTCGAAGTTTTGTCGGGCCTGTCCGAGGGCGACTCGGTCGTGTCCGGCCCGTACCGCATGCTGCGCCAGATAAACGACGGTGACGCGCTGGAGGTCGAGATCCAGTCGGGCGAAGGGCAAGTATAGTCATGCAAATGATTCAAACCAACGACCTCTGGAAAATATACGAGATGGGCGCCGAGCGCGTCAACGCGCTGTGCGCTGTCTCGATCACCATAGAGCGCGGCGAATACGTCGCCATCATGGGCCCCTCCGGGTCGGGGAAATCTACCCTGATGAACCTCATCGGCTGCCTGGACACCCCCAGCCGGGGGGAATACTATCTGAACGGCAAGCGGGTCAGCCAGATGAACGACAACGAGCTGGCCAACATTCGGAACCGGGAGATCGGTTTCGTCTTCCAGACCTTCAACCTGCTGCCGCGCGCCACCTCTTTTCATAACGTGGAGTTGCCGCTCATCTACAGCGGCACGCCCTCGGGGGAGCGCCACCGCCTGACCGAGGAAGCCCTTGCCAAGGTGGACCTGGCCGACCGGATGGTCCACAAGCCGACCGAGCTGTCCGGCGGACAGCGGCAGCGCGTGGCCGTCGCCCGTGCACTCGTGAACAACCCGTCGATCATCCTGGCCGACGAGCCGACCGGCAACCTGGACAGCAAGACCTCCGAGGAGATCATGAAGTTGTTCGACGAGTTGCATCGGCAGGGCAACACCATTATCACCGTTACTCACGAGGCGGCCATTGCCCGTCATGCCCATCGCGTTCTCTCGATTCTGGACGGCAGAATTGACAGCGACGAATCGATTCCTGAAGATCAGCGGAACGGCATGAGGTAGACTATGATCGCCGGCTCGCTCGTTCGTGTCGCCTTCAGTGCCCTCAGGGCCAACAAGCTCAGGTCCGGACTCACGCTGCTCGGCGTTATCTTCGGCGTGACGTCCGTTATGACTATCATCTCGGCGCTGGAGGGGATGATGGGCGCTATCGAGGAAGATCTCGGACGCCTGGGGCCCTCGACCTTCATGGTCTCGCGGATCATGGTGGCCATGTCCAACGAGGAGTTCTTCGAGAAACTCAAGCGCAAGCCCATCACCGTCAGGGACGCCGAATTGATTGCGGACGGCTGCGAGTTGTGTGACAAAGTCTCGCCGCGTGCGTTTACCAGGGCCAGGCTCAAGTACCGGGACAAAGCGGTGCGGCGAGTCGACATCATGGCCGGCACCGCCAACATCATTGACATCGTCGACATACAAGTAGCCCAGGGCAGGTTTCACTCCACGGAAGACGACCTCTATCGGCGGCCGGTGGTCTTCATCGGTGACCAGATCCGGGAGGAACTCTTTGCGGGCATGGACCCGATGGGCAAGGCGCTCAGGATTAACGGCCGGAGATATCGGGTTATCGGGCTGGCCAAACGACGGGGGTCAATGTTCGGCGAGAGCCAGGACAATTTTGTCATCATTCCCCTTTCCTGCTACCTGTCGCAGTTCGGACGGCCCCGGGGCATTAATGTTGTCATTAAGGCGGTTTCGGTCGAGCGGCTGGATGAGGCCATGGACGAGGTCCGGGTCATCCTCAGGTCCAAGCGCAAGGTTGCCTACAACGAGCCGGACGATTTCGACATGATGACGGCTGAGAACATTCTTGATCTGCTGAATCAGATCACGAAGATCTTTCGATTCGGGTTGATCGGCATTTCGTCCATCTCGCTGGTCGTGGGTGGGATTGTGGTCATGAACATTATGATGGTATCGGTGACGGAACGGACGCGGGAGATCGGCATTCGCAAGTCCGTCGGAGCCAAACAGAACCATATCCTGCTCCAGTTTGTGTTCGAGTCCACGCTTCTGACCCTCTCCGGCGGCCTGGTGGGGATTGTACTGGGGTTCTTCATCGCACAATCCCTGGTCGCTATGATCGACATGCAGATCGCGCCGTCGGCCCTGGCTATAATCGCCGGCCTCTCGATCTCTACCGGCATCGGTCTGATATTCGGCATCTATCCGGCCATGAGAGCGGCGCGGCTGGACCCGGTCAAGGCGTTAAGTTACGAGTAGGTTGGACAGTATGCTTCTGACGCCAATCGAAATAAAAGACGCGATCCTGATGGCGCTGTCGTCCCTGCGGGCCAACAAACTGCGCAGCGTCCTGACCATCCTCGGCGTCATGGTCGGGGTGGGTTCCGTGATCGGCATGGCGGCCGTCATAAACGGCCTGAACGGGGCCGCCGAGAGTGAGATTGACCGGATGGGGACGAATATCATTGAAGTTGACCGTTTTGGGCCGAATACTGACCGCGAGCAACTCAGTGAGGAAGACCGTAACCGTCCCTGGATGACCGAGGGCGAGGCCAGAGCGATCATGGCCAACTGTCCCTCCGTTGATGGTGTGGCGCCGCAGAACTACTACTTCAAGCCGGGTGGGAACGAGGCGAAATTCAAGAACCGGAAATTCAACCGCCCCAACTTTATGGGTACCTGGCCTGACTACCTCAGGGTCCGCAATGTGGACCTGTCGGCCGGACGGTTCTTCACCGACACCGACATGCAATTTCGCCTTATGGTCTGCGTTATCGGAGCTGACGTTGCCGACGTGCTGTTCGAAGAAGGCGAGCAGCGAACCGGGCAGCTGATCAGGGTGAACGGGCAGAAATTCGAGGTCATCGGAGTCTTCGAACGCGTCAAGTCGAATTTCGGCAACGATTTCCAGAACCGGCTGATCTGCCTCCCCCTTTCGACCTACAATAAACTCATTCCTTGGGAAAAAGCACTCGGCCTGACCGTTCGGGTGGTCAGCCGTGACAAAATTGACCAGGCCCGGGAGGAAATCACCAGCACCCTCCGGGTGTATCGCAAGGTTCCGTTCAACAAGCCGGACAACTTTGCCCTGTCCACCCAGGAACAGTTCAAGGAGATGGTCAACAACATCACCAAGTACATCTACCTTGCCATGATTGTAATCACGTCGGTGGGCCTGATGGTCGGCGGTATCGGCGTGATGAATATCATGCTCGTATCGGTGACCGAGCGGACTCGGGAAATCGGCGTGCGCAAAGCCATCGGCGCCAAGAGATCAAACATCATCCTGCAGTTTCTCACCGAGGCTATGACGCTGTCCGGCTCGGGCGGCGTCATCGGTGTTATCGGTGGCATTCTGCTGGGTATTCTCATCAACGC
Organism: Acidobacteriota bacterium; assembly: GCA_035529075.1. Classification (NCBI taxonomy): domain Bacteria; kingdom Pseudomonadati; phylum Acidobacteriota; species Acidobacteriota bacterium. The sequence continues at coordinate 508,660 of DATKXK010000014.1, forward strand.
CATCCTGGGTTTCCCGCTCAGCGTGTCGATGTTCTGGATTGTGGTCGGCTTTGTCGTTGCCGTCTCCGTCGGATTGGTGTCAGGAGTCTATCCGGCCATGAAGGCAGCCCGCCTGGACCCGATAGAGGCACTGAGGTACGAGTAGGAGCATACTCCGACCGGTGCTTTCGGGTTCTCCATCCCTTTTTCTGTTGCCTCACCAGCGCTGCCCCGGTAGATTGGGAAAAGCCGTTATCAAAGGTGACGCGATGAGTACTCGTTTTTCAACAGCTTGGTTGTTGACGCTCCTCGTCTCGGTTGCGGTAGCCGTGTCGACTCAGGCGCAGGTCCTCCAGTGGGGCGTGGATCGGTTTCAGGACCAGCCCAACCTGTTTCTTGACTTCGCCCGCTTCAAATCTGATAAGCCCGACCAGATACGGCTGGAGGTGTACTATCAGGTGTACAATGCCGGCCTCCAGTTTGACCGGGATGGTGACACCTGGGCGGCGCACTATGAACTCGGAATGACCATAAAGGACGACGACGGTCGTGTTGCGGCTGATTCCACCCGCAGGAAAGAGATACGGGTTACGGATCTGGCCCGAACCACGTCGAGCTACGACTACCGGTCCAGCCAGTTCAATTTCGATCTGCCCGGCGGCAGGTACACCGTCTTCGCCAGGTTGAAGGACCTCGGCAGTGACAAAGTGGTGCACCACAAACTGGAGACCAAACTGGACGTATTCGACAGTAGCAAGCCGAGTATGTCCGACGTTGAGTTCACTCAGGCCGTCAGCGAAGTGACCGATTCCGGCGACGTCTTCCAAAAGGGCAACCTTCAGGTCGTGCCCGCGGTCACCAAGGCTTTCGGGGGCAGTGATGACAGCCGGCTGCTGTATTACGTCGAGATATACCGCGGTTCCGACGAGGACGAGAAGATTCTGGTGGAGACAAAGTTGCGCCATGCGACCAAGGGATTGATCTACCGGGACACGCTGTATATAACCTTCACCGGTTCGGTAGATAGACAGCTTCGCGAGATGTCGCTTGCGGAGTTCCCCCCGGGAGCGTACGAAATGGAAGTCTACCTGCGGGGAAGACGGAACAAGAAACTGGACTCTCAGCGGCGGGATTTCGAGGTCCTGTGGAGCCGCGATGCGCTGGTCAGGACTGATTGGGACAAGACGCTTGACCAACTGGGGTACGTCTCTGAGCCGGGCGAGCTTGACGAGTTCAGGAAACTGGAATCGATCGAGGAGCGAAAACAGGCCTTTGACGAGTTCTGGCGCCGCCGCGACCCCACCGTCGGGACGGCTGAGAACGAGGCTATGCGGGAGTTCTATCGACGGATCAGCGTGTCCAACCTGCGGTTCTCAATTTTGCGCCGCGAGGGCTGGCGGACCGACCGCGGGCTCATATACATCAGGTATGGCGAACCGGACGATATCGACGACGTGCCCTATGCCCCCAATACCGTTCCGTATCAGGTCTGGCACTACTACATGGCCGGCCGATACAAACGCTTCCTCTTTGTCGATGAGAACGAGGACGGTGACTACCGGCTGGAATACCCGTATGACGGCCTGTATCAAACCCCTGATTTCTAACCCGGCGGGTCCGCCGAGACCGGTCGCCCGCCTGGCGATCATGGTCGCCGTCTCCCTTGTTTTGCTGGTCGGCACCGCATGGGCGCAGGGGGAGAGCCTGGACTTGGCCGTCTATACCAGGGCGACGGTCTACAATAACCCCGAGTACGATACGATGGTGCTGGTCGATTTCCCGTTTACGCTGAACCGGGACCAGTTCGAGTTCTACCAGCCGGATTCGCTGGACCCGGAATGGTATGCCCGGATATATGCACAGGTCACCTTGTTCGGACCAGACGGCCTGCTTCTTGATTCGGCCAGCACGTACTTCTCGGCCAGGACGTCGTCTGCACAGGAGGCCGCTGCCCCCGATTTCATGCTGTTCAACCGTTTGTCACTCCTGGTCCGTCCGGGCGTCTACTCCGGGCGGCTGGTCGTTATCGACGTCGTCAGCAAACGTGAAGGCACGTTTTTTCTTGACCAGATTGTCGCTGAACCGGCGCGCCGGGACGAACTTACTATCGGGGGCGGCTCGCTGGCCTACCGGATCGGCAGGGCAGGTGAGGGGCAGACGTCGGATCCCATGGTTCTGAACGGTTTGCGGGTGCTGACCAACCCGCTGGGCGTGGTCGAGCTCGGCGACACCTCAGTGTACTTGTATGCCGAGTTGTACAATCTGACGTATGCCGCCGGTGATTCATCCGGCTATCGGCTTGAATACGCCGTGCTCGACAACACCGGGGCGGTATACCGAAGGCTGGGGCAGAAGGTACGCGTCAAGCCGGGGCCGTCGGCCGTCGTTGCCGAACAGTTTGACATTCGCGGGCTTCCGGCGGGACGGTACCGGCTGCAGGTAGTGGCAACTGATCAGGCGGTGCTGGACGCGGATACGGCCCTTTTCAATCTCGCCATTCTGCCGGAGGCGTCGGAAGGGCTTGCACTCGGCGAGGACGTCACCTTTGACCCGTATGATACGCTGTTGCTTGACGTGCGTGAGAAGCTTGTCGCCTACATCCTTACTTCTGATCAGAAGCTCGCGCTGTCACGGCTGACGCCTGAGGGGAGGAGTACGTTTCTCGACCAGTTCTGGCGTGATCGCGACGCCTCACCCGGCACCAGGTTGATCGAGAACCGCCTGGAAACGATCAAGCGCTTTGAGTTCTGCAACCAGTACTTCTCCACTGATGAGACCAGGTCCAACGGCTGGACGACCGATCGGGGCCGGATCTACATGACTTACGGCCCCTGGGACGACAGGGATGACGTCTCGGCCCCACATGTCGGCAATCCGTTCGTCATCTGGTACTATTACTCCATTGGGGAAGGTGCCGTCTTCGTGTTTGAGGACAAGCGCGGGTACCACGACTACACCCTGGCGCACTCCAACGTCGATGGTGAGCGATACAGCGAGGAGTGGAAGGAGCGGTTGCAGCAGGGCGGGTATCGACTTGAATAGATGTTTCCGTCGTCGGGTCAAGGCAAAAGGCCGCCCGGTGGGCGGCCTTTCTCTGTTGGCGTCAATTATATGGCGAAACCGTCTACGGCGACTCGGAGGCGGCGGCCGTGGATGACTGGCCGGGTATTCGCAGCTTTCTCTTGATCGGTATGGTGAAGCGGGACGCCGACTCATCATCCAGCTCAATCGTCACGGACTTGTCGAACGAAGTGTCAATGGCCTCCTTGCGCAGCTTGAGCACCCCCTGCGCAGTCTTGCCGGCCTTTACCGTCCCGGGCAGTTCCAGATCAAAGTACCCCTCCGGCTGATAGACAAGCCTGACTTTGAGGTCCTGCTCCGAGACGTTTGTTATGTTGAACTTCATCTCGTCCCTGACCTTTTCCCCAAACTGGGAAATATCCAGCTTGTAGGGTTTTATGATGATCGGGAATGTTGAATCAGGTCGCGCCAGCACGTCGGCGACAATCCGTACACGCTTGTGCGGCTCGCCCTCGTTCGTCTCGATGCTGGGGCTCTTGGTGATGCGGCTGCGGTACCGCTTGGTGCTGAATATGATCTCAAGGCGAGTGCTGTCACCGACAGCAAGCTCCGTCGCTTCCAACGGAGCCTTGGTGCACCCTCACCCGGGGACCACTTTCAGGATTTTCAGGCTGTCATCACCGACGGACTTGAGCCAGAACACGTGTGACACGGTCGAATTCTGCGGTACGAAGCCGAAGTTGAACTCGGGTTCTTCGATGAGAAGCCGCGGTGCACCGTAGCCCGAAGCCGCCATCACCAGCAGTCCCGCGGCCATTCCGCATAACAGAAGTCGTTTTTTCATCTCTCTACCGTTACCCTGGGTGTTGCTACTGTTTTATACACTATTTCTGATTAGTCGTCACCAATGATTCTATCCTTGAGTTTCCGCCGGTGACGGGCAGCGTTATTCTCTGTTCCTCGCCTCCTTCACCGATAAACTCCAGCGTCACCGAACCGGTCAGGGCGGGGGACCAGTCCCTGGGGGCCAACCGGACGTTTACGCGTCGAGTCGAGCCGGCCGGAAGGGAATCCGGCAGTTCGACCGTAATCGGCACCCCGGGTCCTGATACCAGCGACACCGCGTAGTCTTCGTCCGACCGGTTTCTCAGCGCGGCGCTCCGTTCAAGCGTTCCCTGGGCCCCGGCGGTGTCAAAAACAATACGGGGCGGCTGCACCGAGATTGCTTCCTCATCGTGCCCGTCGCCCGGGCCGCAGGTGGCGGTCAGGGTGACCCGGCGCGGGTCCGCTCCTGCACCGGTGAACACCCAGGAAGTACGCCGGGACTCACCTTCGTCGTTTCGCAGATGCCAGTAAAAAGTCACGGCAAGACTGTCCCCGGGACGGACACTGGCTTGCGGTGGCATCGCCGCCACACATCCGCAGCCGGTCTTTATCTCGCTGATCAGCAGCGTGTCGCTGCCCGTGGATCTAAACCAGAACTCATGGGCGACAACTGAATGCCGAGCGACGCTGCCGAAATCAAAATCAGGTTCATCTATCGCAAGCCTGGGCTGCCCGTGGAGATTCCCCCCGAGCATGACCAGTACTGTAATCGAAGCCGCTCTATATCTCATTTACTTGCTTATATGACCAACACCTTCAGATTGTTCCGCTTCCCTGTAACTTATTCATATTGCCGGATTTCGTCAAGCCGTTTGCCCGTGATTTTAGACTTGTCTTGTCTGTGTACCTTGCCTACTTTATGCGGCAACTGTAACCTGGAAAGCAATCGTACCCGAAATGCGAGTAATAGAGGTTCAGGATCTCACCAAGATCTACCAGACGGGGCTGAAGAAGGGCAACGTGGTGGCTCTCGACGGAGTCATGCTCAGTGTCGATCAGGGAGAAATTTTCGGACTGATCGGCCCCAATGGCGCTGGAAAGACGACGCTGGTCAGGATCCTTCTGGGTGTTACACGCCTGACCTCAGGATCGGCCCGGATCACCGGCCTGCCCCCGGGTGATCCCTCATCGCGCAACAAGGTAGGGTTTCTGCCGGAAAATCACCGGTTTCCGCCCCACCTCACCGGACTTGGTCTGCTGGAATGTGCCGGCCGCCTGCACCGGCTGCCGAGCGCCCGGACCCAGGAGCAGGCCGACCGTCTGCTGCGCCTGGTAGGCATGGACAAGTGGGCCAGCACCAAGATCCGCAAGTATTCCAAGGGTATGGCGCAACGAATCGGGCTGGCCCAGGCCATGATGGCCGACCCGGACGTCCTCCTTCTGGATGAGCCCACCGACGGTGTCGATCCGATCGGCAAATCGGAAATCAAGGAGATCCTCAAACGCCTAAAGGGGGAAGGCAAGACGGTCTTCTTGAATTCACACCTCCTCTCCGAGGTGGAGACGCTGGCTGACAGAGTGGCCATTCTTTCCCGTGGCAAAGTGCTTCGAGTGGGTTCGGTCGAGGAGTTTACTACCCGGAGCCTGCGCTACGAAATCCAGGCGGCCATCGGCAACGAACGTCTCGAAATTCCCGAGTCGGTCGGTGAAATAGTCAGTATCACGACAAAGGAGCTAATTGTTGAACTTCAAATGGAAGAAGGCATCAATCACATAATCGACCAGATGCGTATGAAGCGGATATCCATTCGATCCGTCCAGCGGGCAAGAGTGTCACTCGAGCAGTCCTTTCTTGAAGCCATCACCGGCAGCGAGGAGTCGGCGGGATGAGGGGTATAACCCGCGACAGCCTGGTGGAGTTTATCGATCGCAAGGTGATCTGGGTTTTTGCCGCGCTCCTGCTCCTGGGCATACTGATTGTGCTTCTGACGGGGAAGCTCAATATGGGTCTGAAATTACCGATTTCTGACAATGCCGATCTCGAGGGTCTGGACGCGTTGATCAGAGACCCGTTTATGCGCGTGTTCAACGGCTTCCTGGGAATATTCCTGTTTCTGGCGGTGATGGCGAGCGCCGGCCTGTTTCCGCGCATGCTGGAGCGGGGCCGGATCGATTTTTATCTGTCCAAACCGATCTCACGCGTCGGCCTGCTCCTGAATAAGTTCCTCGGGCTCTGGACTGTCTACGGCGGCGCCGTGGTTGCGTCCGGGCTGGTACTGTTTGTGGCCATCGGGCTGGTCCACGGCACTTTCTATTTGGCCGCCGTCTACCTGGTGCTGCTGTCGCTTGCCTCGATCTTTGTATGGCTCACGATTACGACCTTCTTTGGCATACTCAGCGGCTCGACGGCGATGTCAATTATGGCTGCTTTCCTGTTCTGGGTGGCGCAACAGGTGCTGGAGGCCAGGCAAGTTCTGAAAAGCCTCCTGGATTCCGATCTGGCCGATGCCGTTCTCGATGCCGTGTACTACATCCTGCCCAAGACCAACGCAATGTCCGATGCCTTCTACGCTCTTGCGCTCGGCCGGCCCGTCGGAGACTGGGTGCCTGTCTGGAGTACTCTGCTGTTTGCGGTCGTGCTTCTGTACCTCTCTGCCCTGGTTATGAGACGCAAGGATTTCTGACGTTTCTGCCGTAAACCCCGGAACGTGAGACTATCGAGCAAAACGGTCAGGCCGGGAGTGCCCTTACTCCCTGGGCTGACAATTTGACGCCGCAGGCTTTACACTTGACGCAGGGCTGTCTATATTCCGTGCTAAAAACAATCGCCTGCTTTTGAAAGGATCGACATGACCGCATTTGAGTATCTCGAGAAAACCGAAAAGAAACGCATGGGTGAACTTTTCCGTCTGCTGAGTTTCCCGTCAGTCTCAGGCAAGTTGGAGCACCGGAAAGACATGGTGGCCTGTGCCCGCTGGCTGGTGGATCATCTCAAGGGGATCGGGTTCAAGGCCCGTACTTATCCGACCGGCGGTCACCCGGTCGTGTATGCCGAGTACGTTGTCAATCCCGGTGCGAACACGGTGCTGTACTATGGCCACTATGACGTTCAGCCTCCGGAACCGCTGGACCTCTGGAAGTCGCCGCCGTTCAAACCCGAGATACGCGACGGATACATTTATGCCCGCGGAGCGACCGACGATAAGGGGCAAACCTTTACCCATGTAAAGGGCCTCGAGGCGCTAATCAAGGCAACCGGCACGCTGCCGGTCAACGTCAAGATGTTGATCGAAGGTGAAGAGGAAACGGCCTCGGCCAATCTGCCTGGTTTTCTGAGGAAGCATCGCAAGATGCTCAAGGCCGACATTATCGCCGTCTCGGATACGGGTCAGTTCAGCAAGACTCTGCCGGCCGTGACCTTCGGCCTGCGAGGTATCGCCGCCGCCGAGGTTTTCGTATACGGACCCAACCGGGACGTACATTCCGGAACGTTCGGCGGGACGATCACTAATCCGGTCAATGCCCTCTGCTGGATGGTGGGGCAGCTTCACGACAAGAACGGCCGGGTAACTATCCCCGGTTTTTACAAGCATGCCGGGCCCGTCACACCGTGGGAACGGAAGCAGTTCAGGCGGCTGCCGTTCAATGAAGTGTCGTTCAGGAAATCACTGGGGGTGCCGGCTTTCTTCGGCGAAAAAGGGTACAGCACGCTGGAACGGTCGTGGTGCCGTCCAACTCTGGACGTCAACGGCATCACGGGAGGCTACCAGGGCGAAGGCACGAAGACGATAATCCCGTCGATGGCCTCGTGCAAAATTACCATGCGCCTGGTGCCGAACATGGACCCGACGGACATCTGCAACAAGCTGGAGAAGTACCTGAAAAAGATCGCGCCGAAAACGGTCAGGATAAAGGTGGACAAGCTCGGCGGCGCCGGGGGAGTGGTTGTGCCGACTGACGGGCCCTGGCTGGAGGCCGCCGCCCGCGCCGTCAAGGCCGGGTTCGGCAAACGGCCCGTCTTCATGAAAGAGGGCGGGTCGATCCCGATCGTCAGCGACTTCAAATCTATCCTTGGCCTGGATACGCTGCTTATCGGTTTCGGGCAGTACGATGACAACATTCACTCGCCCAACGAACGCTTTCGGGTCCGCGACTTTGAACGCGGATGCAGGACGGCGGCGGCGCTGCCGGGCGAGCTGGCGGGGGTAAAGCGCTGATGGATCTTGAACTGACAGGCAAACACGCACTGGTGACCGGGGCTTCGTCGGGACTTGGTGCCTCGGCCGCCATGGAACTTGCGGCCGAGGGAGCCGAGGTCACAATCAACTCGCGGTCAGAGGAGCGTCTGGACGAAGTAGCCGAGACGATTGCCACCGCGACGGGCACAAAACCGAACGTCCTGGCCGGAGACCTGTCCAATGAGGCGGATCTCGACCGCTTGTGCAAAACCGTGAGCCGGGCACGGATAGATATCTTTGTCTCCAACAGCGGCGGACCTCCGGTGGGTCAGTTTACCGACCTTTCCTCCGAAACCTGGGATGACGCCTGCGACCTGCTGTTGCGGCCGGCCGTTCGTCTGACTCGGGCGGTGATTGACGGCATGATCGAACGCCGATTCGGTCGCCTGATCTACATCACCTCGATTGCCGTTCTTCAGCCCGTAGACGACCTGATCCTGTCCAACACCTATCGTGCGGGCGTGACCGCCTTCTGCAAGACCGTATCGAATAACTACGCCCGCCACGGTATCACCGCCAACTGTGTTTGTCCGGGTTACACCGCTACCGAGAGGCTGATCAGCTTGGCCCAAACTAGGGCCGAGAACGCAGGCAAGACCCCTGACGAGATCATGGCCGGCTTTGCGTCGGCGGCAGCAGCCGGAAGGGTAGGTCAACCAGAAGAGTTGGCGGCGCTGATTGCGTTTCTGGCCGGCACAAAAGCGGCCTTCATCACCGGTTGCTCCATCCCGGTGGACGGCGGGGCGAATAAAGCGCTCATATAGCCGGTTGTGTGATGGTAAGTTGCGGCACATATATGAAGTAACACCTTAGGCATGGACGACGCGGTGCGTGCAGCACGAAAATAGCAGTACGGTCAAACAGCCGGCCACATTTCTGCTGGTCGGAGCGATCGCTATTCTCCAGTTGGTCGCCTCGATCTGCTATCCTATCGCCAAGTACGGGCTGAACACGATAGAACCGTTCACCTTTGCGTTTTTTCGCTACCTGCTTGCCTCGGTCCTGTTGCTGGGCATTGCCCGGCTCAGGCGTTACCGCACTCCGATCGCTCGCAAAGACTGGCCGAAGGTCGTGTTGCTCGGCGTTCTGATCATCCCCTTCAACCAGACTCTGTTCCTGGTGGGTCAATCCCTCACGGCGGCCGGACATGGCGCGTTTATATTCGCAACCACACCCATCTGGATTTTCGTGCTGGCTCTTGTTCATCTCAAGGAGAAACTGATCTGGCGACGCCTGCTCGGCTTTCTGATCGCCGCGGCAGGCGTAATGACGATCATGCTCTCCGGGGCCGTCGAGGTGGGCACTGAGTATCTTTTCGGCGATCTGATTATCATCGTGTCCGTGATTGCCTGGGCCTACTACACGATTATCGGGAAACCGCTGGTGGCCAAATACGGAGCGCTCCGAATGACGGCGTATGCGCTCGCCATCGGCTCAGCCATATACATCCCGTTCGGTCTGTACTGGGCACTGAGGTACGACTACTCGCAGGCATCTCTTGCAGCCTGGGGCTCGGTCGTCTACATGGCGGTGGGGCTGTCCGTAGTCGTGTACGTCCTCTGGTACTGGGTGCTCAAGTATATGGATGCATCCCGCGTGGCCGTATACCACAACGTCCAGCCGGTGATCGCGGCGGTGGTCGCCTATTCCTTCCTTGGCGAACAGATCGGCCTGGCGTTCGTCATTGGCGGGCTCTCCGTCATGGCGGGCGTAATCATAACCGAATTGTAGGGGAGAGTTCGGCGTTTTGGATGCTCGGCCGGTGCCGGCCGCTTTGCAGGATCGGGTAGAGCGAAGAGACGTCGCCCCGGAATCCGGCTAATGTCCCTCCCAGCTTCTGAAATCGGCAAACTGCCGGGAATTGACGAAGGTCTGGGGATCAGCTATAAAAGAGAGCATGTTATCGATGAGATAGACGTGGTCGCGTTCCTCGTCGGCGATTCGGTTCAGGAGCTTTTTGCGCGCCGGATCCTTCTCCTTTGCGGCTTCATCACTGTACATTCTCACGGCCGCCTCTTCGATCTTGAGCGCCTCGGTCCAGACGGCCCGAGCATCATCGCCGAAGCTCTGGTCCGGACCCTGCCCGGCCAGTTCCAGGAAAAGGTTCCGGGGAGCCGACAGCGACCCGCTGTTGCCGTCAAGCTCTTCTTCTGCCCGGTCGGCCCTGCCGTCGTGTAATTGTCTGAAAACCTGATAGTGACGTTCCTCTTCTTCGGCCAGGTAGATCAGAATCTTCTTCAATTCCGGTTGGGCGGTGGCCTCGGCTGCGCGTTCGTAAAAGGCTTTGCCGTCCAGTTCCATCTGCATGGCGAACTCAACTATATCCATAAATGCTCCCGATGTGCCGCAATTTCCTCGTTTTCCGTCAGCGTCAGGTCGCGAGACCGACCGGCGCTTCAGTTATCCGTCGTTCGAAGCCGCTTCTGACGCGCCCAAAGCCGGTGTCAATCCATCCGCGGGGGTTTGAGATTCTCCTTGGAGAACTCTTTCTCCAGGTCAGGATCGGTGAACACGCCGTCCTTGCGAATGAGCTTGCCGTCGAAATAGATTTCGCCGCCGCCGTATTCCGACCGCTGAATGAGCACCAGGTCCCAGTGAATTGCCGACTGGTTGCCGTTGGGTGCCTCATCATAGCTCTGTCCCGGGGTCAAGTGGAGCGACCCGGCAATCTTCTCGTCGAACAGCGTGTCCCGCATGGGGTGCAGAATGAACGGATTCACTCCCAGGGCGAACTCACCGACATATCGGGCACCCTCGTCGGTGTCGAATATCTCGTTGAGTTTCTCATTGTCGCCCTGGCACGTAGCCTTCGTGATCCTGCCCTTTTCGAACGTTAGTGAAATGTTGGTGTAAGCCTTGCCCTGGTGCAGCGACGGGGTGTTGTAAGTGATCGTGCCGTTGACCGAATCGCGCACGGGCGCCGTGTACACCTCACCGTCAGGGATATTCCGTGTTCCATCGCACTTGACCACGGGAATGCCCTCGATGGAGAGCTTCAGGTCCGTGCCGGGCGACTTGATCTCCACCCGGTCGACGGTCTTCATCAGTGCCACGAGTCGATCCTGGGCACGAGACATCTTGGCGTAATCGGCGCAGCAGACGTCGTAGTAGTAGTCGGCGAAGGCTTCCTGTGAGGTCTCGGCGAGTTGTGCCATGGCATTGTTGGGATACCGAAGAACTACCCATTTGGTCCGCTTGACGCGCTCTTCCAGATGCACCGGCTTATAGAAGAGTTGGTTCTGTTTTTCCATCTGCTTGCGGTCGATGTCGGCCAGATCGAAGGGGTTGTCCGAGCCGCGCAGGCCGATGTAGGCATCGGTTCGCTTCATCAACTCCAGATGAAGCTCGGCCAGTTTCTTGAACTGGGCGTCCGTGGCTTTCCCGACGAATTGTCGAATCAGCGATTCGTCGCTGTAGTACCAGAACGGCGTGGCTCCTTTTTCGGTGGCCAGCCTGATCACCTCTTTTCCAAGCTCGAGGGTCTCCTTTCCCTTGATCTCCAGGTAGAGTACCTCTCCGGGTTGAAGATCAGTGGAGTAGTCTATGAGCTGGCGGGCGAGAATCTCGTTGCGCTTGTCTTTCACTTCGGTTCTCCGAAATATGAGGGTCAATTTAACTTTGGGCCAAGATAGTAAATGACCGGCCCGTGCGCAACCGACCATGAGACCGACCGCGCCTCCCGGCGCGAAATGATCGAACAAACCGGTTTGGCCGCTGTTACAGGGGAGTGGTCTCAAGTCGTTTGCGTATAGGCACGTCCGGTTTCAGCTACCGTGACTGGTTGGGCAACTTCTACCCGCAATTCTGCCCGCAAGCCGACTTCCTGAAGTTCTACGCCAGTCAGTTCGCCACCGTCGAACTGGACGTTTCCTATTATCGGATACCGGCCGAGGCGATGGTCAAACGGTGGGTCGAGGTCACGCCGTCTCACTTTGTGTTTGCCGCCAAGTTCCCGCGCACCGTGACGCACGAAGGTGATCGCTCCGCCCGCCTGGAAGCGGCTGCCGAATTCGCTTCCGTGATGCGCGGCCTGGGCCCCAAGCTCGGTCCGTTGCTGCTGCAGTTCCCGTACAGCTTCAAACCTGACCAGCGCCCTCTGCTCGAGACAATCATCGATTCGGTTCCGACCGACCTGCGCCTTTCGGTGGAAGTGCGTAATCGTAACTGGCTGTGCGAGGATTTCTATGCACTCCTGAAGAGGCGAAACGTGTCCCTGTGCCTGGTTGATCATCCGTGGATGCCGCGTCTGGCGGTCCAGACGGCCGACTTCCACTATGTCCGCTTCCTCGGAGATCGCAAGAAGATCAGTGAAGATTTCAGCTACGTTCGGAATGAACGTACCGACGACCTGGCCTGGTGGAGCGACCTGCTGAAACGGTTCTCCGGCAGCCCGGTTGATATCTATGCCTATTTCAACAACCACTACTCGGGGCACGCCCCCACCAGCGCCGTGCAACTGCAAAAGCTGATGGAATCCGGTTCGTAGCCGGCCGCCCGTCCATCGTCGTTTCGAGGCCGGGACATCGTACGGACCGCTCGACCGGCGCACGGTGCTCCGATTGACTTACTCCCGGCTGTTTCGTATGTTTGCAGGATTCGGGAGGGATGGTGTCGTCAGCCAAGAAGGTCAGTTTTCTCTATACGAACATCGGGCGTGGGCATCCGTTCTACCTCGACGGTATTATCGATGAGCTGGTGCATCGGGGTCACGTAAAACTGGTCCGGTGTCAGAGTGATGTCTTCGAGATGTCCCGTGGGCTGTCGCGCCTGGCCTGGCGCACGGCGAATGTACTCTACCGAAAAGGGTCCTCGGGCGGGATTGCCGGTAAGGTGTACGGGGCGATTCGGTCGGACACTGATTACAATCGACCCGGACTGATGCTTCACGTCATGGGACGTGATATCCGCAGGGCCCATCTGTCCGGCGCGGAACCACTGGTCGTGGCTCACCCGATCCTCGTGGGCATTCTCCGCGGGAGAGAGAACTTGGTTTACCAGCATGGCGAAGTCGCAGCTCCGTCCGAATCGCTCGTGATGGGTGCTTCGACCGTGCTCGTGCCCGTGAGCCGGGTGGCGGAGTCATTCGTCGAGGCGGGATACGCCAGGGATCAGGTGGTTGTCAGCGGCCTGTGCATCGAACCCGCAATAGCCAGACAGGCTGCTGACAGTTACGAGCTTCGCATGGAGCGGCTGGCGTCCTCGGCGGTGTTGACCGGCGCCTTTTTCTCATCAGGCGCAGAGCCCGCGATTCACGTCGACAAACTTGTCGAGGCCGCCGTCTCAGCGGTCTCGGCAGGGGGCCGCGCGGTCCTGTTTGCTCGCCGTGGCGGCCGGGTGGCAAGAGTTGCAGCCGGGGAGTTCAGGCGACTGTGCCGGCATTTGGAGATTGTCGATCCCTGCGACCAGATCCCTGCGGATCTGCCGGGAGCTACTCTGGTGACGTATTCGTCGAGAAGGGAAGAAGCGTCGTTGTCCTCGAAGTTGTTCCCCTTATTCGACTACCTGGTGGCGCCCTCGCATGAACGCACCAACTGGGCGCTCGGGCTGGGCTTGCCGATGTTCGCCGTGGGGCCAACCATCGGGCCGTTTGCGCCCCGCAACATGCAGGTTCTGCTCGACCACGGTGTGGCTGAGATGCTGGACAGCAGCGCGGCCGCCCGGGAACTGGGGCCGACAGTCCATCAGCTTCGTGAAAGCGGCCGTCTGGCGGCTATGGCCGGAGCAGGCTGGGAGAAATATCCGATCAACGGCTTTGAGCGCATCGCCCAATTACTGCAAAGCAGGTACGGCGAACAGCCGGCCGATCACTGACAGTCGTACGGCATCCGGGAAGAAACCGTGATTCAAAGGTTGACAGCTTTTTTTGCCCAGTTTGACCGGAATCTCTGGATTCTGGCCTGTGGCTGGTTCGTCGGCGCCCTCGGTTTCGCCGCCTCGATCCCGTTCATAGCGATCTACTTCCACAACGTCCTCGGCATGAGCACAACCGAGATCGGCCTGTTTTTTGGTGCTATGGCCATAGTGCGATCGGTCTCTCAGGCCGTCGGCGGCGAAATGTCCGACAGAATAGGCCGATCACTGCTGCTTGTGCACACGCAGTGGGTTCGAGCCATTAGCTTCTTCTTTCTCGCTCTGGTTATCCAGTACAACATGGGTTTCTGGTGGGTGGCAGGACTGCTCACGGTCAACTCCATCGTCGGCTCGGCTTTTATGCCGGCGGTCAACGCCATGGTCGCCGATATTCTTCCGCCGGAGAAGCGCCTGGACGGCTATGCGATCTCCCGTTCGGCAGGCAATCTCGGGTGGGCGGCCGGGCCGGCTATCGGAGGTTTTCTGGCGGCGCACTCGTACGCCATCCTGTTCCATATGTCGGCCGTCATCACTTTGATCTCGGCCGGTGTTTTCTGGCTTTTCCTTAAAGTGCCGCGCCCCTCCCGTTCTCAGGAGCAATTCAGGTTCTCGGACCTGATGGCCGTACGGAACGACCGGAACCTGGCCCGCCACGTGGTGCTCATTCTGTGCCTGTACCTGGTTGTAGCGCAGTTGGTGGCGCCGTTTTCGGTCTATACGGTGGAAATGGTGGGGATTCCCGAATCCCGCCTGGGCCTGCTGTTCGCCGTCAACGGACTGATGGTCGCCCTGCTGCAGATCCCCGTCACGCGTATTCTGGCACCGCTGCGCTTCACGTCACAACTTGCGCTGGGGGCACTTCTTTACTTCATCGGATACGGAGCGCTCGGCCTGCTGACGGACTACGGCTTCTTCATGCTGATCATCGTGGTGGTCACGACCGGCGAGATGTTCATGTCCCCGCCGTCTCTCACTCTTACTTCGCGGCTGGCTCCGGAGGGTCGCATGGGCCGGTACATGGGTGTATACGGTTTCTTCGTGACCGCCGGATGGTCGCTCGGTCCCCTGTATGGCGGCATCTTCCTTGACGCCTTTGAGGCCGACCCGGCGCTGGCCTGGTTTTTGATTTCCCTTCTCGCCCTTGTCGCCTGCGCCGGGTATCTCTGGTTCGGGCAGCGGTTGCCGTTCAAGTTCAACCACAAAAGCTCGGCTGAATAACGCTCAGGAACACAGGGGAGGGGAGGCGGCCGGGCGCCAGATCGCAGCCGTTACCGCCGGGCAAGCACAAATCCCCGGTAAAGCTGCTGATCCAGAAAGTACTGGACCAGGAAGAGCGTGTCGTTTCGCACGCCCGCACCGAACAGCCCGTTGGGATTGCGCACTGTATCACAGTCACTGTAGGGGAAGTTCGGCAGCAGGGCTTCAATGAGCACACCCTCGTCAGTCAGGGTGACCCTGCCGGCGATGTCGCAGAATACCCGCTCGGACTCCGACTGGCGGTCCGTGTCCAGGTAGATGAAGTGACCCGATATCGACCGGACGTCCACGACAACATACTGATTAAACGTGTCGGCCGATTCCGTATCGAAATGTTCGATCAGCGTGCACGTCCCGTTATACAGGCTGTCCAGAGAGTCCGGCAGGTCCAGGGCGACAAAGTCGGCCGACGAAGTGTCGATGGCTACCTGGTTTTGCACCACAATCGGTCCCGTCGTCACTTTGGCGGGCACCGCCGTTTTGATCGTTGAGTCGGTGGAGATGATCACGATGGAAGTGTCGTCGTTAAAGCGGACGTGGTTCTCCCAGGCCACGGTGTCGAAACCGGTGCCGTAGATCGTAACGGGTGCCCCGACGGGAGCGCTGACGGGGGCGAATCCGGCGATGACCGGCGCCGGAGGCGGCGTGCGAGTCGTGAATGACCAGCTGAAATCCGCCGGCAGCCGGTTGCCGCTCTCGTCCGTGATATCACGCGTCAGTGTCACCGTGTAGACGGTACTGTACTCAAGCCGCGCCCAGAGGGTGGTACAGGCGACCTGTGTACGGCAGACCTGGCGCTCGGCTTCGATTTCGGGGATGATAACAAAGGTCTGGGGTGTGATCGAACCGGGCTTGATGTCCTCGGAGAAACGAACCTGGATGGGTTCCTTGGCCTCCACCCACGTGTCACCGTCGGGAGGGGCGTACGACAGGATCACGGGAACAACAGTATCCGGGGGCAGGATGCTTTCAACCGGGCGAGGGTTCTCACCCTCGCTGCCGCAGGAGCCGATCAGGGTCGGGACAGCCCCCGCGAGCAGCAGGCACAAGACGGCCCGACGGCGGGCCGCGCACGGCTTCCTGTTGCGGCGCTTTGGTAAAGACAACCTGGTCATTTTAGTATTACGAACTTGCCTATTTGTGTTCGTCCCTCGGACTCGATCACGTAATAGTAGATGCCCGACTCAACGAGTTGCGTGTTGCGCGTAATCATATCCCAGCTGTCGTGCATGGACGCCGGTCCGCCTTCGGGATAGTAGTGCTCCAGGACGCGGATTAGATCGCCGTCGATCGAATGGATAGATATCGTGCACACCGGCGGCAGGTTGCTGAAGTGGATCCGTCTTGACCGCGCCGGAATCTCCATGCCGTCGCGGTTCTCATACCCGAGCTGCGAGTAGCGGCCGTCCCATCGCCACGGATTCGGATAGACGAAAGCGTCAAGCTGATACTTCGTGACCGTGTCGGCCGGTGTCTGGGCCATTTCCAGGACAAGGTTGTTCAGCGGGTCACTCTCCTTGGAAGGAATATTCCCGCCGGCGAACCCGAAGTCGTAGGCGCTCACGGCCACCCAGTACGGGATGGTCGGAAGCAGGCTGTCGAAGACGTATTCGTACTCGTGGTACTTGGGAAAAGGCTCACCGTGCTCGTACGTAACGTCCTCATCTCTCCAGGTGGACGGGTCGGTCCCCGGATCGACGGCGTTCGGGTAAAGCTTATGGATGTTATCCATGCAGCAGAGGCTGGATGCGTTGTAGCTGTGCGGCTCGAAGTGGTACAGGGTATCATTGATGTTCATGGGGTTGAGCCGCGTGTAGAACCTGGGGTCAAAGTCCGGATTATGGTACAACTGGCGAAGAGAATCCAGAGTAAAGGGAACGTCTTCGTTGATCCACGAGTAAGTTTCGTACAGACCTTTGGTCCACCGGAAGCGGTCGTAGTTCTCGCGGTCGTAGACGCTCAGCAGGGTCAGGCTGGACCGCCTGTCGTCGAGCGCCACGTACACCCGGTATCCTTCGAAGTCGAGCAGGTTCGTAAAGGGATCGCGCTGTGTTTCCGTGTAGTAACCATTCCACCTGATCGTCAGCTTGCCCTCACTCGGGATGACGCGGAGCATCGGCGACTGCGGGGGACCGTCGGCTCTGAAGTCGGCCACGCCGTCACCGCGGTACCACGTGGTGTCCACTCCACAGACGCGGTATTCTCCCCGGTACCCGTCACCGTCGGTGTCGACCCCGGGGTTGTCGTAAATCCAGCCCGCCCAGCGGGCATTGAGGGCCAGGTTAGAGAAGTTGAGAGTCCGGTAGTACGGCGACGGATCGTAGAGCCGGTAGTAGGAGCTGAAATCCCACGGATTGACGTGGACGTCCGTGCCGCCGACGACCGCCAGGGCGATGGTTTTCGACTCTCCCGCGCGCATATCAAACGGCCCGGCGGAGATCAGATAAAAGGGGCGGGCATGGATGGCGTGATCGAACGAACTGGGCGGCGGAGGCAGCCACCCGGCAGAGTATTGGTTCACCGCCGTCCACAGCTGGTCGTAGTCGATCTCCGGGTTGGCCAGATAGTAGTACATCTCATTGTCCTTGACGGGCTCGGTCAAATGGGGCAGATAGTCCCTGAACGGCAGGTCAAGGGTCGGTCGCAGGCGCGGGCTGAAGCGCGGGCCCCAGAATCCGAGTTCCGACGTCCAGTTGAAATTGACACTCCAGTCATCCGAGGGTACGCCGAGGATGCGCATGCCCACTGCCGCCCGTGGAGAGTAATGCATCCAACTGGCCCCGACCGGATCCCCGTCAGCATCCATCTGGTAGGCGACATTGAGAGTGTCGACGTATTCACAACCTTCAGGGGCGGGATACTCGTCGAGGAATCCCACCACGTCATCCATCTGGCTCAAGGTGTAGTCGAACTCGCCGTGGTAATTGACGCCGCCGTGGGCCCGGAAGCCGACGTACATTTCCTTGAGGTGCTTGGTGCCGATATTCTGTAGCCGAAACTCGAAAAGGATAAAGTCATCGATATTCTCACCCGCCCAGGCCATGGACTTCTGTACGACCCGTATTCCCAGCGGCAGGTGAGCGCGGAGGTCCGGCGAGGCATACACGTGAAACGTGTCCAGGTATTCGCTGATTATGTCCATTTGCGAGTTTGCCTCGGGATCAAACTTGGGATGGTTGACATCTATCGACCGGTAACGGAAGTCTCCCAGTGGGCCCTCTTCCGGGTAGAACTCGGCGTTGCCGGTGCTGACAAGGGTGTCATAGCCGACAATTGCGCCGAGCAGCAGAGTGCCGTTCATCTGGTACCGGATATTGCTGCCTCGCGGGTAGTGAACGGTGGCTATCTTTTCGCCGGAGAACGGGTCCCTGGTCCACTGGCTCCAGTAGTAATCCGCCCAGCCGAAATTGCCGGAGTTGCCCAGGACCATCTGGACGTTGTTCTGGTTGTGCACGGTCAGCCGCCTTTTGGGAAGGGCCGCCGAGGCGCGGGGAACGATATCCGGCCTGCCCGGGTGCCAGGGGTCGGATGAAATCGTATTGGCCGTATCGACGAGCCCGACAGTGGGTGGCGAGGGCAGATTTCGGCCCGGTGCCTCAGTGCCCCCCAGAAGAATCACGACGGCCAGGAAAATCGATGCGAGTGCGATGTGCGCCGTTCCAGGATGCGTAAGAATGGTCAGGTCCTCTCAGTGAATAATTACCAACTTGCCAATCTGGTGGCGGTTCTCCGATTCCACCACCCAATAATATAAACCAGAAACGACCAGCTGAGTGTTCCGAGTAATTAAATCCCAGCTGTCGTGCATGGCGCCGGGCGCGCCCTTCTCGAATTGGTGCTCCCATTCGCGAACCAGGTCGCCATCAAGGCTGTATATACTAATCCGACACCGATAAGGCAAGTTCGCAAAGTGAATTCGCCGCACGCGATCGTCGGGCCGGTCGCGCATTGTGGTCCTTCTGCCCTCAAATCCCCTGGAGCGGTACCCCTCATCGAGGCGATACGGGTTCGGGTAGATGTAAACGTCAAGCCGGTGCGCCTCGACCGTATCAGCCGGCGACTGCGCGAACTCCACGACGTGGTTGTTGACCGGATCGGTCTCCAGCGCCGGCAGGCCCACCGCCGGAGAGCCGAAGTCAAAGGCGGTCACGGCGATGTAATAGGGGATGGTTGCCAGAAGCCTGTCATACACGTATTCGTACTCATAGTACGACGGGAGCGGCACTCCGTGCTCGCGTGTGACCTCGTTTTCGGACCACAGCCTGGGATCGGACGGCGGCGGGCTGACGATTTCCGGATATGCTTTGCGGATGCCGTTGGGCAGGCCCAGGTCGGATACATTGAAATCCTGTTTTTCGAAGTAGTAGACCTCACCGTCAAAACGGAAGGGGTTTGCCCGCGTCCAGTGCAGCGGGTCGAAATCAGGGTTGCCGAACATCCGCTGCAATGAATCCAGCGTAAACGGCGTTTCCTCGAGGACCCATGCGGGGATGCCCTCCGAGTCGTCCTTCCACCGGTAGCGGCTGTAGTTCTGGCGGTCGTACGAAGCAAGCAGGGTGAAACTCTGGTCCCGTTCGTCAAGGCCCGCGTACACCCGATATCCTTCGAAATCCGGCATTCCCAGGAACGGATCATCCTCGGTTTCGGAGTAATAGCCGTTCCAGCGGATGGTGAGCCTGCCTACGCTTGGGATTACCCGCAAGAGGGGCGCCGGAGGCGGCCCCGCGCCGCTGAAGTCAGGGACGCCGTCACCTTCGTACCAGTAGAGATCCAGACCCGTGGTGTCAATTGAATCGACCGGCACGCCCATGGTGTCCTGGCCGCAAATCCGGTACCGGCCGCGGTCTCCGTCTCCGTCGGTGTCCAGGCCCGGCGTATCGTACACCCAGGAGGCCCAGCGGGCGTTCAGCGCGAGTTTCGAGAAGTCCAGGGTGTTGTAAAAGGTCTGCGGTTCACGGGGGTTGAACAGGTCCGCAAATGCGGTTGGACTCGCATGAAAGTTCTCTCCGCCGACCCAGGCAAAAGACACCGGCAGCACCTGACCGGGTTCGATATCAAAAGGTCCGAACGAGAGCAGGTAGCGGCAGTCGTAGCCGTTGGCCAGATCTGCGGCTTCGGAAGGTGGGGGCAGCCAGCCGTCACCGGAATGGTCTACGGCGGTGAAGTACAGATCATAGTCGAATTCCTTATGACTCAGGAGGTAGTACCTGTTTCGATCACCTTCCGGCGTGCCCAGGCGGCTGCCGAAACTGCGGAATGGATCGCCCGTGACACCGCGTCGGCGGGGGCCGAAGTCGCGCGCCTGATCGTAATAGTCGGTGGCCCACCAGTTGAAGGAAAATTCCAGCGTATCGGCCGGGGTTCTCACGACGCGCGCTCCGATGACACTCCGGACTGACCGATAGTCCCACGCTCCGCCGATCGGGTCGCCGTCGTTATCCCCATGGTAGGCAATGTTGACCGTGTCAATGAAATTGCAGCCCTCCGGGGCCGGGTGGGACCTGAGAAAACCGACCACGTCATCGTTCCAGCCCACCTCGCTTCGCCGGGTTATGTGAAACGCGTCCCCGTCCACCCAGATTCCCATGTAGACTTTGCGCAGGCGTTCGGTCCCGATGTTCTCAATCTGGTAGTCGAAAAGAATGAAATCATCGGCGTAGTCATAGCTCCACGCCATGGAGAGCTGCGAGACCTTTATGCCCAGCGGCTTGTGGAGACGGAGATCAACCGGGTCCTGGCCGGTAAGCCCCACGTCCGTTAACGTATCGTAGTACTCGCAGTAAATGTCCTGCTCCGAATACGCGGTCATCGAGGATTGCGGATTGTAGAACTTGCTATTGATGTCGATCGAGTTGTACTTGAACCTGCCGCCCAGGTTGGGCTCCTCCGGCCAGAATTCGCTGGTCTCGTAAAAATCCTCCGAACCCACGGAAACCACCGTGTCCCTTCCGATAACGGCCCCGATCCAGAAGGCCCCGACCCAAAGGTACGTCAGTTCAGAGTTTCTGGGATAGGTGCAGGAAGGAATAAGTTCGCCGGTGAAGGGATCGGGGATGATATCGCCGAAAGTGCCGAAGGTGCCGTTGTTGGCCAGCGCCAACTGAATCTGGCCCCGGTTGTGCGCGGTGTACAGGATCTGCGGCGCGGCCAGAGCTATTCGCTGCCGGTAAGCGTGACTCGCCTCGACTTTTGAGGTCCCGACCTCATGCCGGGCAGCACATTTGCCGGATACAACTACAACTAAGGCCGCCCCCGCCAGAAATCGAAGACGGCCTCTCCTGAACACTGAGCTTATCATGCAGGCCAACAGGTCCTGAATTCAAGGGCTACATTACAATCGCCAGTTTTCCCGCCTGCGACTTGCCGTCGGGCGTCTCAACCGTCCAGTAGTACAGCCCCGATACCACCATCTGAGTGTTACGAGTGATCAGGTCCCACGTTTCGTGGTTTGACAGCGGATCCGACGAGTCCATGTCGTGGTCAAGCTTGCGCACCAGGTCTCCATCCAGCGAATATATCCGGATCGTGCACTTCGGCGGCAGGTTGGCGAAATGAAGCCGCCGCGTCCGGTCGACCGGGCGGTCACGCTCGTTCTTGCCCAGCCCCTCGAAGCCAGCTGCGTTGTACCCGGCGTCAAGACGGTACGGATTCGGATATATGTACACCTCGAGCTTGTCACGCGACGTTATTGACTCCGTCGATTCCAAAGCGTACGTCACGGTCGGTTGCACTGTCGGTGACGTCTCCAGCGACGGTAACCCGGACTGCGGCGAACCGTAGTCAAAGGCCGTCACGTTAATCCAGTACGGCACCGTCGGCAGCAGGTCCTCGATCTCAAACTGGTACTCGTAGTACAAGAACAGCGAGTCGTCGACCAGCACCCTGGCCCGAAGCGAGTCCGGAATCGTACTCGGGTCCTCAATCCACTCCACCGTCGGTTTGATGGCCGTGGTGTCCCGCTTGCGTATCCGCGTCAG